>NZ_RJUL01000003.1:300000-506585 GCF_003751625.1 Gallaecimonas pentaromativorans | reverse complement strand
AACGTTGGTAGCCGAAGTCCGTTGGCGTGAGCGCGGTCAAGGCCTTGAGCAAGGCGGTGATATGCGCGTAGGGCAAACGCCGACGGCGCCCCGCCGGCAAGCTTTCCAACCCATCCAGACCTGCTTCTTGATACCAATCCAACCAGCGACGCACCGATGAACGTCCAGCCGCCAGGAGATTGGCGACAGAAGACACGGAATGCCCCTTATCCAACAAGAGAATGGCGTTGAGCCTGCGGCAGAGGGTCTTGTCCAAGGTGCGATGGAGACGCGTAGTCAGTTCACGTCGTTCGGTGGCGTTGAGTAGTGGTAGCATGGCGAGAACCCGGTGTCCGGCGGTAGGTGTTTGTTTGGCGACAGATCTGATCGCGCAAACGGACCCGGGTTCCCTTCCTTGAGTGATCTACTATTCGGAACAGTTATTTAGCCTTAAGTAAATGGAACACAAAGAAAAGGACGGCCATGGCGGTGTTGAAGTGGGGGGCGGCGGTGCTGGTTGGGCTGGCGGTGGTTGTTGCCCTCGCGCTAGCCTGGCTGTGGCCGCGCGGCCTTAGCCTCACCGGCCTTGGCTGGGGGCATGCCGAGCAGCTGGTTTACCGCCAACAAGGCTGCGAGCTGGTGAAAGCCCGTGGTCTTAACATCAGCGGGATTTGGCCGCTGCAATTTAGCGCCGATGCGCTTGCCGTCACCCCTTGCCCGGGCGGCGGTAGTGCGGGCATTCCGGCTTTCCCCAAAGGCCGGCTCAGCATCACCAAGCTTTCCTACCAAGATTTCCCCGCCATTGGTGTGGAGCTCACCAGCCTGGGCGATAGCCTGGAGGCCAAGGTTCACTACCAACAATCGCTGCTTGCCCTTCACTGGCAGCTGCCTGATGGCCAGTTCACCTTTACCGGCACCCTTGAGGATGTTCCGCCAACCCAAGGCGTGGTTAGCCTAAGCGGCAGTGGCCTTTTTGATGGCAAGCTGCAACAGCTGAGCGCCAAAGCCCAAAGCGACGGGCTGAGCGTTGCCGGCCAACGGCTTGCCTTGGTGGCCGCTGCCAAACTGGAGGGCGATGCCTGGCAGTTGGATGCCCAAAGCCGCGCGCCTCTGGCTGTTGCTTCCTTTACTGCTGACTGGCAACTCCATGGCGCGGGGCGCCTTGATGGCACCCTGGCCCTGATCGGCAGCGCCGATATCAGCTCGCCTCTTGGCCCGCTGCACCTGGCTGCCAGTAGCCGCGATTTACAACAAGCAAGCTGGCAACTCGGTGGCCAAGGTATCACTGCTCAAGGCACTCTTAGCCGCCAATGGCTGACGGTCAGCAGCGCCAAGCTGGCGCAAGCTGGTGGCGAGCTCAGTCTCACCGCGCCGCTGCAATTGGCCCTTGCGGGCGAAGGCGAGGCGCCCATCAGCCTTGCTGGCCAATACCAGCAGCTAAAGCTTGATAGCCAAGGGCAGCTTAGCTGGCAGCCTGGACAGGTTAATCTTGCTGGCAGCGCTGGGCTTGCCGGGCGTTTTGAAGGTCAGGACATCAAAGCCAAGGTGCCCTTTGAGCTCAGCCAAGCGCAGCTGAGTCTCGCGCCTTTTACCCTGGCGGTCAGTGGCGATTACGGCAAAGGCGCCCTTGTAAACAGCGCTACCCAAGTGCTGCATTTTAACCAGCCGGCCCTGAGCCTGGGGCTCGATTGGCAATATCAGGGAAAGACACTCAATGGCACTGTCACCCTCGCCAAGGACCAAACCGGCTTACTGGGCGGCATCAAGGCTGACAGCTCGGCGCTCTTGGATAAAGGCGGCGCGGCGCACCTGGTGGGCGCCTACCGGTTAAGCCCGGAGCCGATGCTGCTGGCGGGCTCTTATATCCGCTTTGACGAAGGGCTTATCCAGCAAAATCTGCTGCTGCCCGCCGAGCTGAACCTGGCCACTAACCTTTTGTTTAAAGGCGGCCTTAATGGGCAACTGGCCATCAAGGGCCAGGGGCTGGTGCGTTCTGACGCGAGGGTGCCGGCCTGGCAGGGGCAGTTGACGCTGGCTGGCCAGCAAGGGCGCTGGCAACTCAGCATTCCCCGCTGGCAAGGCCAGCTTGGCGGCGATTTTCAGCGTCAACTGCAGCGCTGGCGCGGCAAGGTTCAGGGACATCTGGCTTTGGGGGCTGGGGTGAGCCAGGCGCTGCCGGTCACTTTTGAAGGGGGCGAGCTGGCCCTTGACGGCAACTGGCAATGGCCGGCGTTAAAGGCGGCGGGGAAACTCACGGTGCGCCATGCTTCGGGGCTTTGGGGCGCCAGCGCTTTTCAAGGCGGCGCGGCGGATTTCAACGTGGATTTTGATAAAGCGCTCAGTGCCAACGGCAGTGCCAGCCTTGCCGGCATCGACATCGGCACCCCGGTAACCGGCCTTGAAGGTAAGGCGAGCTACCAACAGGGCCAGTGGCATTTTCGCGATATCCAGGCCGCGCTATTGGGCGGCAGCCTCAGCGCCAAGGCCCTCGACTGGCCCGGCAGCACACCACAACCGGTGGCACTTGATGACCTTAACCTTGCCAGCATCGCCGCCTTGCAGGCCAAGCCGGTGGTGGCCCTGAGCGGCCGGGTATCGGGGCGCATTCCCATGGTGCTGGGCCCAGATGGCATCAGTATCGAAGGGGGCGAGCTCGCCAACACTGGGCCTGTGGCCATCGAGGTGTTGAATGTGGACTCGGTGCAAAGTCTTAAGGCCAGCAACACAGGCGTGAAGGTCGCCTTAGACGCCCTTGGCAACCTGGCGGTAGATACCCTCAATGCCGGGTTCGATATGAACAAAGACGGACAAGCCACCCTCAAGGTCTTGATAAAGGGTCATAATCCTCAGCAAGACTTGCCGGTAAATCTTCATTACTCTCACCAGGAGAACCTGCGGCAGTTGCTACGCAGCCTGCGGATAGGGGACGAAGTGGCAGACAAAGTCAAAGCACAACTCAAAGAGCAGGGAGACAAACCATGAAAATATGGGTGGTGCCCATGGCACTGACCACCATGATGCTGGCGGCCTGTTCACCCAGGGTGGCCCTTGAGGCGCCCAAGGAACCCATCACCATCAATCTCAACGTCAAAATCGAGCACGAGATCCGGGTAAAAGTAGACAAGGATCTGGACGCCCTTTTTGACAAAGAAAGCGGACTGTTTTGAGGTATCCCATGAAAAAACGACTTTGGACCCTGGCTGCCGCGCTGATGCTTCCGCTGGCGGCCTTCGCCATGACCCTGGACCAGGCCAAGAGCCAGGGCCTACTCGGCGAGCAGCCTGACGGCTTTCTCGGGGTGGTAAAAGCAACCCCTGACGCCGTGGCCCTGGCCCAGGAGATAAACCAAAAGCGCCGTGATGCCTACCTGAGCATTGCCCGCAAAAACGGTATCAGCCTTGAGCAAGTGGCGGCGCTGGCCGGGCAAAAGGCCATTGAGCGCACCGCCAAAGGCGAGTACATCAAGACCCCTGAAGGGCAGTGGGTTAAGAAGTAAGTTCGGTTTTTTGCCGGTACATGGCCATGTCTGCCTGACGAATGAGGCCATCGGCATCGTCCCGGCCCTGGCCGGGGCGGGCCCTGCCTATGGCCACTTTCACAACCAGGGTGTGGCCCTGAAGTGACATCGGCTTTTGTACCGCCAGGCAAAAGCGCCTGGCGGCGTCGTCGGCGTCCTTGGTTGAGGCCAAGTCCGACAGCAACAGCACAAATTCGTCGCCGCCAATGCGTGCCACCAGGTCATGGCCCCTGGCCGCCTGGCGCAGCCGTTTTGCCACCTCCACCAAGACTGCATCTCCCATTTGATGGCCGTACTGGTCGTTAATGCCTTTAAAGCCGTTGAGATCGAGATAAAAAAGCGCGAAGGGCCGGCGGCGCTGGCGCCATTGGCTGAGCACCTGCTCCAGTTGCCCAATAAAGTGGCGGCGGTTGGGCAAGCCGGTGAGCGTGTCGTGGTGGGCCAAAAACTGTACCTTACGGTGCTCGGCGAGGATGAGATACACCATTATCGCTGCCAGCAGCGCCACCAGCAGTGCAACAGCATGGGACAAGAGCGAAGACGATGGCGCCTCAAGGGGGCTGGCCTGCAACTGCCAGGTATCGCCCAGCACCCGCACCGGCAGGTTGAACTGAGCGCTTGGCAGTTTGTCGACCCCGGCGATAAGGCTGTCTTTTTTGTCTGGGTTGACCAAGCGCAGCGCAAACTGGCTGCTCAAGCGATGAAAGCCGCTGTCGGCTAACACGGCGTCTAAATCCAGCACCATGCCCACCATGCCCCAGAGTTTGCCCCCCGGTAAAAAAACCGGTGTGCGGCTGATGATGGCCGTGCCACCCTGTACCAACCGTACCGGGCCGTCGATGACGGTGCGCCTGGCTGCGATGGCTGCTTCCACCGCTGGCCACTGGGCCGGTACTTTGCGGTAATCGAGGCCGAGCACATTGGCATTGCTGGGGGTTAGCGGGTAGATGTCGCGGATCACCAGGTTTGGCGAGGTAACCAGGTGCGTCAGGTGGTGGCTGTTGTGGTAGATGTCGGCCATCAGCGCATCGATATCGCCTTGGCTGGCATCGGGGCGGGCACGAATAAAAGACACAAGGCCGCCGCCCAAATACAGGGTGGCATTAAGATCTGACTCGATTGCTGTGCGCAGTTCGGTCAGGGAAGCCATTTGCTTGGCGCGCATTGCCTCCCTGGCATGAAGTTCTTGCAACCGGACCACATACTCGGCAAGAACCAGAACGGCCAAGAACACCAGGCTTGCAGTCAACCATAGCCAGATGGGTCTTAGCATGGTAACCAGGGCGTCCTGTGGTTGGGCGTTGGTCTTATCATCTTGAATGCACAACCAATCGTTGGCAAGCAAATCGAATGTGTATTGGTTTGTATATGCCTAGGAATTGTGACAGCAGTGGTTATTTCTTGACGGTAGCGAGGTACACTGCGCGCTATCTATGGCCGAACAGCCGATAGGCTTGGGCGAGATAATACGCTAGGATAACTCTTATCATATGAACGTTAGCCACCGCATTATTGCCTGCCCGGGTGGCCTCTGAATTCTGGCTTATTGGGTCGACTGAGGCCCATACAAAGGAATATGCATGGCAAGTCCTGCTAAGAATAGACCGCAAAGTATTCACTCTTGGGTAGCCCAGGAATTGGGCTCAAGAATTGTCAGCGGAGTCTATGCGCCTGGCGATTATATTCCCAACGAAACCACCATTGGCGAAGAAATGGGCGTTTCCCGCACCGCGCTGCGCGAAGCTTTTAAAATGTTAAGCGCCAAAGGCTTGATTGAATCTCGCCCTAAATTAGGCACTCGTGTTCGCCCACGCAAAAACTGGAACATGTTTGACCCAGATGTGCTGCGGTGGTGTTTTGATAATAACCCCGAGCCCAAGTTTTATATCTCCTTGTATGAAATGCGCGAGATCTTTGAGCCCAGCGCGGCGGCCCTGGCGGCCATGCACCGCACCGAGCAGCAGGTTAACACCCTCGAAGAGGCCTACCTGGAGATGGAAAAGGCCGAGCACGGCACCGATGCGGTTTATACCAGCGATTTGAATTTCCATATCGCCTTGTTGGATGCCACCAATAATGAATTTATGGCCTCACTGGGGATGACCATCGAGCGTGCCTTGGAAAGTTCATTTCGCCTTTCCAGTGCCACCGCCAATGAATTTGTGACCTCCCTGCCTGGCCACAAAGCGGTATTCCAGGCCATAAAGGAAGGTGACCCTTCCCGTGCCAAATTCGAAATGCAAGCGATTCTCACTAATTCGAAAAAGGCGCTGGAACAAACCTTAAAAGACATGAGCGCGCAGCGCGCTGCCAACGCCTCATAAAAAAACCGGCCATTAGGCCGGTTTTTCTTTTTAAAGGCTTTTTACTTTCACCAATGGGTCGCTGGCTTTTCTCAGCGGGTTTTGTAGCGGCCGGCCAAATTCCGGGGCGGCAATTTCAAAAATATCCCCTTCCTGGGTTTCAATGCCGTCGCCAAAGCTCAAGGTGGCGGTGCCAAAAAAATGCAGGTGGGCATCTCCCGGGCGGCAGAACACCCCGTATTTGAAATGGTGGCCTTCGAGGTTGGCGATGGTGTGGGACATATTGTCCTCGCCGGACAAAAAGGGTTTTTCCCACAGCACTTGGCCGTTCCGCACAATGCGCGAGTAACCGCGAATGTCCTTGGGCAGCTCGCCAATCAGCAGCTCCGGGCCCACGGCGCAGGGGCGCAGCTTGGAGTGGGCCAGGTACAGGTAGTTTTGGCGCTCGGTGACGTGGTCGGAGAACTCGTTGCCGATGGCAAAACCGATGCGCCAGGGCTGGCCTTTGTCGTCGTTGACATAAAAGCCTGCAATTTCCGGCTCTTCGCCGCCGTCCAGGGCAAAGGCCGGGGAGGTAAGCGCCTGGCCTGGGGCCACGACAATGCTGCCATCACCCTTGTAGAACCATTCGGGCTGTACGCCCAGCTCGCCGTCGGCCGGTTTGCCGCCTTCCACGCCCATCTTGAACATCTTCATGCTGTCGGTCAGCTCGGCGTCTTTCTTGCTGGTGGCGGCGTGCATGTTGGCGCGGGTATCGGCGCTGCCCAGGTGAGTCAGGCCGGTGCCGGTGACATAAAGGTGGGCCGGATCGGGATGATCAAAGGGCGCCAGCAGGCGGCCTTCATTGACGATGGCGTCGTAGCTCAGGGTTTCGTCTGCCACCAATTGGTTGACGAGATCGGTCAGTGACGCCTGCTTGGCAATGGCGGCCTTGGCCAACTGGTAGACGCTGGAGACGTCATTCAAGGGTTTGATTTCGGTAGCGGAAGCCACCAGGCCCACGGCCCGTTGGTGGCCGGAAGTCATAAATTGGATTAAACGCATGCTGCCCTCGTGCTGCTATATTTGTATTACAATAATACCCGAAATATAAAAGCAGGTTGACGCCAGGGTCAAGGCCCTGGCGTCTATTCCTTACTTGGCCGGGGTGGTGATGCCTTCGCTGGTCATCACTACCCGCTTCATGGTGCCGTCGGGGTTGTAGTAGAGCCGGTCTATGGCCACCGAGCGGCGGAACTCGCCGCCATCGGGCTGGGCCGCGCCGTTGTGGTAGATGAAGTAGGACTTGCCTTTGAAGTCGATGATGGCCTGGTGGTTGGTGGGGCTGTTGCCGGCCACTTCGTTGAGGATGCCCTGATAGTGCCAGGGCCCGGTCACCGATTTGCTGGTGGCGTAGGCAATTTTCTCCGGGAAGCCGGTGGCATAAGACAGGTAGTAGGTGTCTTTGTGCTTGTTGATCCACAGCGCTTCGGTGAAGTGGGGCAGATCCAGGGCGTGGATGGGGCCGTCCATCTCCACCATGTTGGCCTTGAGTTTGACGTAGCGCGGCTTGGTGTTGCCCCAAAAGAGATAGGCCTGGCCGTCGTCGTCGATAAACACCGAAGGGTCGATGTCGTCCCAGTCGTTGGGGGTGTCGGTGGTCATGTCGTTGGTGATAAGGGCATGGCCGATGGCGTCTTTAAAAGGGCCGATGGGGCTGTCGCCCACCGCCACACCGATGGCAAAGCCGGGGTGGCTGTCGTCGTGGCGCACCGCCACATACCAATAAAACTTGCCATTCCTTTCAATGGCCTGGGACGCCCAGGCATCCGATCTTGCCCACTTGAAGTCTTTTACCGACAGCTTTGGCCCGTGGCTTTGCCAATGCACCATGTCGGTGGACGAGAACACCAACCAGTCATTCATGTGAAAGAAGGTCTTGTTGTCTTTGGCTTCGTCGTGGCCGGTATAGAGGTAAACGGTGCCGTTATGCACCAGGGCGGCCGGATCGGCGGTGCGGTACTGGTCGGTAAAAAGGGGATTGGCGGCAAAGGCCTGGCTGCTCAGCAGCAATGCACCGGCTGCGAGGGTGCTGATTTTTGTTGTCATCTTGCTGTCCATTGATTTCCGTTGACGTTAAAGTGATATTGTATGACTTGTTAATGTGAGGCAAGCCCAGCGATGGATTTGCTTTGCCCTTGGCCTTGCAGGCCTTGTGGTTAAAGGTGTGGAGCCTTTTTCTCTTGCCCGATGTGGCGGCGTTTGGCGCCAACCGTTCGACTTTAGTGCAGTTGACAAAATACGACGAAGACGTAAACATGCACACATAGATCTTATTGTATTACTAATTGTCAGTGGGCGACTCAATGAGCAGCGACAACAAAAAGAAACTCCGTTCCGCCAGTTGGTTCGGTACCAACGACAAAAATGGCTTCATGTACCGCAGTTGGATGAAGAACCAGGGCATTCCTGATCACCACTTCGACGGCCGCCCCGTTATCGGGGTTTGTAACACCTGGTCCGAACTCACTCCCTGCAACGCCCATTTCCGTCAAATCGCTGAAAGGGTGAAAAACGGCATTCGTGAAGCGGGCGGCATTCCGGTGGAATTCCCGGTGTTCTCCAACGGTGAGTCGAACCTGCGCCCCACCGCCATGCTGACCCGTAACCTGGCCTCCATGGACACCGAAGAGGCCATTCGCGGCAACCCCATCGACGGCGTGGTGCTGCTGGTGGGCTGCGACAAAACCACCCCGGCACTGCTGATGGGCGCCGCCAGCTGCGACGTGCCCACTATCGTGGTCACCGGCGGCCCGATGCTAAACGGCAAACACCACGGCCAGGACGTGGGCTCCGGCACCTTGGTATGGCGCCTGAACGAGGAATACAAAGCCGGCAACATCACCTTGCAGGAATTCATGGACGCCGAAGCCTCCATGTCCCGCTCCGCCGGTACCTGCAACACCATGGGCACCGCGTCCACCATGGCCTGTATGGCCGAATCCCTGGGCACCAGCCTGCCGGGCAACGCCGCCATTCCGGCGGTGGACTCGCGCCGCTACGTGCTGGCGCACCTCTCTGGGATGCGCATTGTCGAGATGGTCCATGAAGACTTGACCCTGTCCAAGGTGCTGACCCGCGACGCCTTCATCAACGCCATTCGCACCAATGCCGCCATTGGTGGCTCTACCAACGCCGTGATCCATTTGAAAGCCATCGCCGGCCGTATCGGTGTGGACTTGAGCCTGGAAGACTGGAACCACGGCCGCGACGTACCCACCATCGTCAACCTGCAGCCGTCCGGTAAATACCTGATGGAAGAGTTCTATTACGCCGGCGGCCTGCCGGTGGTGCACCGGCGCATGGGCGAAACCGGCAAGCTCAACAAAGACGCGTTGACCGTGAACGGCAAATCCATCTGGGAAAACACCAAAGACGCCCCCTGCTACAACGACGACGTTATCCGTACCATGGACAACCCTCTGGTGGAGAGCGGCGGTATCTGCATCCTGCGCGGTAATCTCTCGCCCCGTGGCGCCGTGCTCAAGCCCTCTGCTGCCAGCCCTGAGCTGATGAAGCACCGTGGCCGCGCCGTGGTGTTTGAAGATTTCGACGACTACAAGGCACGGATCAACGATCCGGACTTGGATATCGACGAAACCTGCGTCATGGTCCTGAAGAACTGCGGGCCCAAGGGCTATCCGGGCATGGCTGAGGTGGGCAACATGGGCCTGCCGCCCAAGGTGCTCAAAAAAGGCATCAAAGACATGGTGCGTATCTCCGATGCGCGCATGAGCGGTACCGCCTTTGGCACCGTGGTGCTGCACGTGGCCCCCGAGGCCATGGAATTTGGCCCCCTGGCCGCAGTGCACAACGGCGACTTCATCCAACTGGACGCCTACCAGGGCTTGCTGCACCTGGAAGTGTCTGATGAAGAGCTGGCCAACCGCCTTGAAAAACTCAAGGCCAGCCGAGTGATCGTCCGCACCGGCGGTTACCTCGAGATGTACCGCGAGCGGGTGCTGCAAGCCGATGAAGGCTGCGACTTTGACTTCCTGGTTGGTTGCCGCGGCGCCGACGTACCCAAACATTCGCACTAACGGGAGGCCAAGATGGATTTGACCAACCAATACCCCAGCCTGAGTGGCAAAGTGGTGTTTATCACCGGCGGCGGCTCCGGCATCGGCGCCACCCTGGTGGAGGCCTTTTGCCGCCAGGGCGCCAAGGTGGCCTTTGTGGACATCCTGGCCGATGAAGGCGAGGCCCTGGCCGCCAAATTGAACGACGAGCTGGGCCAGCCCCTGGCCCACTTCTACCCCTGCAATATTGTCGACATCGCTGCGCTTAAGGCGGTGATCGCCCGCGTTGGCGAAACCCTTGGCAATATCGGGGTGCTGGTTAACAACGCCGCCAGCGACACTCGCCACGATTTTCGTGAAGTCACCCCCGAGTACTGGGACGAGCGCATCAACATCAACCTGCGCCCGCAGTTCTTCTGCTGCCAGGCGGTGTACCCGCAGATGAAGGCTCTGGGCGGCGGCTCCATCATCAACTTCGGTTCCATGAGCTGGCACGAAGGCCAGGGCGGCATGCCCGGTTACACCAGCTCCAAGTCGGCGGTGTTGGGCCTGACCCGTGGCCTGGCTCGCGACATGGGCGGCGACCAGATCCGGGTTAATACCCTGACCCCAGGCTGGGTGATGACCGAGCGTCAGCTAAAGCTGTGGGTGACCCCGGAAACCAAAAAAGACATCGAAAAAAATCAATGTGTTAAAGATCCCCTGATGCCGGAAAACATCGCCGCCATGGCGCTGTTTCTGGCCTCGGACGACGCCAAGATGTGCACCGCCCAAGACTTTGTGGTCGACGGCGGCTGGATCTAAGGCCCTTGGCCGAGCTGAGCGTGCCGCCCCAAGGCGGCCGAATTCACAGACAAAGGATTTAGCGTTATGAGCATTACCGGTAAGCAACTGATCAACGGCGAATGGGTACAAGGCAAAGGCGGCGAATACCAGGGTGTAAACCCCGCCACCGGCCAGAAAATCGAACCCACCCTGACCTTTGCCGACGGCGAGCAGGTGAAAGCCGCCGCCGCTGCCGCCAAAGCCGCGGTACACGCCTTTGGCGCCACCAGCCTGAAGGAACGTGGCGCCTTTTTGGAGCGCTGTAGCGATGAGATAATGGCTCTGGGCGACGAGCTTTTAGAGCGGCTGATGGCCGAAACCGGCTACCCCCGCGCCCGGGTGGAAGGCGAGCGTGGCCGCACCTGTGGCCAGCTCAAACTCTTTGCCAGCACCATCCAAAACGGCGAATACCTGGACGCCCGCATCGATTTGGCCATGCCCGATCGCCAGCCGCTGCCCCGCGCCGATATCCGTTTTTACAAGCAGCCCATTGGCCCGGTAGTGGTCTTTGGCGCTTCCAACTTCCCTATGGCCTTTTCCGTGGCCGGTGGGGATACCGCTTCTGCGCTTGCCGCCGGGTGCCCTGTGATCGTCAAAGGTCACAACTCCCATCCGGGTTCCGGTGAACTGGTCGCACAGGCCCTGGCTAAAGCCGTGAAAGCCTGCAACCTGCCTGCCGGGGTGTTCTCCTTTGTCACCGGCCCGGGCAAGGATGTGGGCGCGGCGCTGGTAACAGCGCCCGAGGTTAAAGCCGTGGGCTTCACCGGCTCCCTGGGCGGCGGTATGGCGCTCTTTAATCTGGCCAACCAGCGCCCCGAGCCGATCCCGGTGTTTGCCGAAATGGGCTCTGTTAACCCAGTGGTGGTATTGCCAGAGGCCCTTAAAGCCAACGCCGCCGGCATTGCCGAAGGCTTTGTTGGCTCTCTCACCATGGGCGTGGGCCAGTTTTGCGTAAACCCCGGTCTGGTGCTGGGCATCAAGGGCAGCGAGCTTGACGCCTTTATCGAAACCGCCAGCGCCAAGCTTGGTGAGGTGCCGGCCGGTGTCATGCTCAATGAAGGCATTGCCAACACCTACGGCAAAGGCGCCGAGCACCTGGCAGGCCAAAAAGGCGTCACTGTTGCCGCCAAAGGCAAGGCCGCCGAGGGCACCGGTTTTTGCGGCCAGGCCCAAATTCTGACCGTCAACGGCGCCGATTTCATTGCCAACGAGCACCTGCAAGAAGAGGTGTTTGGCCCAAGCTCGGTGGTGATTCAATGCGCCGACGCCAGCGAACTGGCCCAGGCGGTGGGCTGCCTTAAAGGCCAGCTCACCGGCACCTTGCAGGCCACCAGTGAAGAACTGGCTCACTACCCAGAGCTGCTGGCCATGCTGCAAGAAAAAGTGGGCCGGGTGGTATTTAACAACTACCCCACCGGGGTGGAAGTGTGCCACGCCATGATGCACGGCGGCCCCTTCCCGGCGGCTACCGATGCGCGTTTTACCTCGGTGGGCACCAAGGCCATCGACCGTTTCGTGCGCCCCATTTGCTTCCAGAACTACCCGCACGATCTGCTGCCCGAGCCGCTCAAAAACGGCAATGCCTGGGGCATCAGCCGCTGGGTGAACGGTGAGCGCACCAGCGGCGCCATCGGAGGCTAAGATGGCGCTGACCGTCACGCAAAGGGAATTGCAGGAGCCGGCTTTTGACAAGCCGGTTACCCTCTACACCCTGGAAAATGGCCAAGGGCTTTCGGTTACCCTGAGCGACTTCGGCGCCGCCGTTTGGTCGCTCAAGGCGCCGGGCAACGATGGCATCAAAGACGTAACCCTCACTTACCAAAACCCCAGCCTCTACATCGCCAACCCGTACTTTTTCGGGGTAACGGTGGGGCGCTGCGCCAACCGTATCGGCAAAGGCCAGTTTGAACTGACAGGCCGGCGCTACCAGCTCACCCGTAACGACGGCAACAACCACCTGCACGGCGGCGCCAAGGGGCTGTCCAAGCGTTTTTGGGACAGCTGGTCCTGGCAAGTGGCGGGCAAGGTAGGGGTGACCTTTGTTATTCACAGTGAAGACGGCGACGAAGGCTACCCGGGTAACTTCAAGGCCCAGGTGTCCTATAGCCTTGATGAGGCAGGGGATATCACCATTGATTACGCCGCCGAGTCCGATGCCGACGGCCCCATCAACCTCACCAACCATACCTATTTCAACCTGGCCGGCTCCGGCGATGTATTGGGCCAGGAGCTGACCTTACAGGCCGGGCGTTATATCGCCGTCGACGGCGAACTGATCCCCACCGGCGAGCTGCCTGCTGTGGCCGGCACGGCCATGGATTTTCTAAAGCCCAAGGCCATTGGCCTGGAGATTGAGGCCGTCAAAGGTGGCTACGACCACTTTTGGGTAGCGCGGGACCACAAAGCAGCCGATCCCGAACTTATCGCTACCCTGCGTGACCCCAAATCCGGGCGGACTCTGGAACTGCTGAGCACCGAGCCCGGTGTGCAGTTCTACAGCGGCAATTTTCTCGATGGTGCCATCAAGGGCGGCGAGGGCCGGGCGCTTATCCGCCACGGCGGCATTTGCCTTGAGCCTCATATCCACCCCGACGCCATCAACCACCCCGGCTTTCCCAGCGTGCTGGTCAAAGCCCATCAGCAATACACGCAGCGCAGCATTTATCGGTTCAGCGTGACCTAAAACCCATAACCAACAGTCAGCAGCAGTAGGGGGAAACAATGAAATTCAAAGCTCTGTTCGCGGCAGGCCTTCTGGCCTTGAGCCACAGCGCGCTTGCCATCACCGTCGGTTTTTCGCAAGTTGGCTCCGAGAGTGGCTGGCGCACCGCCTTTAGCGAAGACATGAAAGCCGAAGCCCAAAAACGCGGCATCGATTTGAAATTCTCCGACGGCCAGCAAAAGCAGGAAAACCAAATTCGCGCCGTGCGCGGTTTCATCGCCCAGGGGGTAGATGCCATTATCATCGCCCCGGTGGTAGAAACCGGCTGGACCCCAGTGCTGCGCGAAGCCAAGCGGGCCCATATCCCGGTGATCATCCTTGACCGCAACATCAAGGCCAGCAACAACCTCTATGTCACCCGCATTGCCTCCAACTTCGAAGAAGAAGGGGAGAAAGTGGGCAACTGGCTGATGAACAAAACCGGTGGCAAGTGCAATATCGTCGAGCTGCAAGGCACAGTGGGCGCCACTGCCGCCATCGACCGCGCCAAGGGCTTCCGTGAAGCCATTGCCAAATACCCCGGCGCCAAAATCATTCGCAGCCAAACCGCCGATTTCACCCGCGCCAAGGGTAAAGAGGTGATGGAAAGCTTCCTCAAGGCCGAAGATCCCAAGCAAATCTGCGCCCTGTTCTCCCACAACGACGAAATGGCCCTTGGCGCCATTCAGGCCATCAAGGAAGCGGGCCTCAAGCCCGGCAAAGACCTCCTGGTGGTGTCTGTTGACGGGGTGCCGGATTACTTCAAGGCCATGGCCGATGGCGATGCCAACATCACCGTTGAGCTCAACCCGCACCTGGGCGCTCCGGCTTACGACGTGGTAGAAAAAGTGCTTAAAGGCGAGGGCAAAGACATTCCCAAGCTCATCAGCACTACCGGTGACGTGTTCGGCCAAGACACCGCCGCCGCCGAGTACGCCAAGCGCCGTCAGCAATAAGGGAATGGGTGATGAGCGAGCCAACCCCTTTACTGGCCCTGACCGGTATTGAGAAGGCTTTTCCCGGTGTTAAAGCGCTGCAGGGGGTTAACCTGCGGCTCTTTGCCGGCGAAGTGCACGCCCTGCTGGGCGAGAACGGCGCCGGTAAATCGACCCTGGTAAAAGTCATGACCGGCGCCTATCAAAAGGACGCCGGCCATATCCGCCTTGGCGGCACCGAGATAACCCCGGCCAGCACCAAGGATGCCCAGGATCTGGGTATCGCCACCGTCTACCAGGAAGTAAACCTGCTGCCTAATCTGTCGGTGGCCCATAACCTCTTTTTGGGCCGCGAGCCCAAGCGATTTGGGCTTGTTCACTGGCGCAAAATGGCGGCCGATGCCCGGGCGCTGCTGGCCCAGTTCAAGCTGGATATCGACGTTACCGCCCCTCTTAACCACTACTCGGTGGCGGTGCAGCAACTGATCGCCATAGCCCGCGGCGTGGGCATGGACGCCAAGGTGCTGGTGCTGGACGAACCCACCGCCAGCCTTGACGCTGGCGAAGTGGCGATGCTGTTCAGCATTTTGGAAAAACTCAAAAAAGACGGCATTGCCATCGTCTTTATCACCCATTTTCTTGACCAGGTGTATGCGGTGTCCGACCGCATCACGGTGCTGCGCTCCGGCGCCTTGGTGGGGGAATATCTCACCCGCGACCTGCCCCGCACCAAGCTGATTGAAGCCATGCTCGGCGCCGAGCTGCAAAGCATGACCGGCCACCAGGGCGCGGCGGCGGCTGATATGCCAGAGCTGCTGTTTGAGATGCGCGAGGTGAGTGCGGCGCGCTCCATTGACGGCGTAACCTTAAGCGTTGGCCGGGGTGAAGCGGTGGGCCTGGCAGGTTTGCTGGGCTCGGGGCGCACCGAGGTGTGCCGCGCCGCTTTTGGCATCGATGCCCTTAGCCGGGGCGAGATGGTGCTGGCCGGTGAGCGCCTCAAACTCACCGGTGCCCGCGACGCCATTCGCGCCGGCATTGCCCTGTGCCCGGAGGACCGCAAGGCCGACGGCATTATCGGGCCGCTGTCGATACGCGAGAACATCATCCTGGCGCTGCAAGCGCGCCTGGGCTGGTGGCGCTATATCAGCCCCGCCAAACAGCAGGCTCTGGCCGAGGATTTCATCAAGAAATTCAAAGTGGCCACCCCCAATGCCGCCAAGGCCATTGGCGAGCTGTCTGGCGGAAACCAGCAGAAGGTGATTTTGGCCCGCTGGCTGGCCACAGACCCGCAACTGTTGATCCTCGACGAGCCCACCCGCGGCATCGATATCGGCGCTCACGCCGAGATCCTCAAGCTCATCAAAACCCTGTGCAAAGACGGCATGTCACTGCTGGTGGCCTCTTCCGAGCTGGAAGAACTGGTGGCCTTTGCCAACCGGGTGGTGGTGATGCGCGACCGCAAGAAAGTGGCCGAGCTCAAGGGCGAGGAGATCTCCGAGCAACGCATCATGCATGCCATTGCCGAGGCCTGAAATGAACAAACCCATGACCCTAGAACAACAAGCGCCGGCCAAGGCGCCTAAAACCGGGCTGCGCTTTAACCCCCGCTATGGCTGGCCGCTGTTGGCCCTGGCGCTGTTGCTGGCGGTAAACCTGGTGCTGGACCCCGGCTTTTTTAGCATTCACCTGCAAGACGGCCGCCTCTTTGGCACCCCCATTGATATCTTGAACCGCGCCGCGCCGGTGGCACTGCTGGCCATCGGCATGACCCTGGTGATCGCCACCGGCGGCATTGATTTGTCGGTAGGGGCGGTAATGGCGGTGGCAGGGGCGGTGTGCGCCAACCTGCTGGTAGCCGGTGCCAGCCTGCCGCTGGTGATTGCGGCGGGCCTGGCAACGGGCCTGATTTGCGGCCTGGTGAACGGCGCCCTGGTCAGTTACATGGGCATCCAGCCCATAGTGGCCACCTTGCTGCTGATGGTAGCCGGGCGCGGCATTGCCCAGCTTATTAACGCCGGGCAGATTGTCACCTTCCAAGATGCCGGCTTTGCCTTTTTAGGCTCCGGCAGCTTTTTAGGCTTTCCCATGCCGGTGTGGCTGGTGCTGCTGGTGGCGGTAATTTGCCAGGCGCTGCTGCGCCGCACCGCCCTTGGGCTCTTTATCGAGGCGGTGGGCTGCAACGCCAGCGCCAGCCGCTACCTGGGGGTGAACGACAGGGGCGTTAAGCTCTTTGCCTATCTGGTAGCCGGGGCCTGCGCGGCGCTGGCAGGGATGATAGCCACCGCCGATATCCAGGGCGCCGACGGCAACAACACCGGCCTGTGGCTGGAGCTGGACGCCATCCTGGCGGTGGTGATTGGCGGCGCAGCGCTAACCGGCGGGCGCTTTTCCATTCCTTTGTCTTTGGTGGGGGTGCTCATCATTCAAAGCCTTGCTACCACCATCATCGTTAGCGGTATCGATCCCCGCTTTAACCTGCTTATCAAAGCCCTGGTGGTGCTGCTGGTGCTGCTGCTGCAATCAACGCAGTTTCGCGCCCAGCTCAAGCGCCTGGCCGGGAGGTCCAAATGATATCCAGTCGTTATCTGCCCCTTGGCATTACCGCTTTGCTGCTGGTGGTGATGTTTGCGGTAGGGGCAGTCCAATTCGATGGCTTTGGCAGCCTGCGCGTGGTTGCCAACCTCTTTACCGACAACGCCTTTTTGCTGATAACCGCCCTGGGCATGACCCTGGTTATCCTCTCTGGCGGTATTGATTTGTCGGTGGGGGCGGTCATCGCTCTCAGTGGCGTGCTGTGCGGCGTGCTCATTACCAAGCTTGGCTGGCACCCGCTGGCGGCCTTTGCGGTGGTGTTGGTGGCTGGCACCGGCTTTGGCGCCCTGATGGGCTGCCTTATCCACTACTACAAGTTGCAGCCTTTTATTGTCACCCTGGCTGGCATGTTCCTGGCTCGGGGCCTGGCTACCACCATCAGCGAGCAGTCTATTGCCATTGAAGATCCCTTCTACGATGCGGTGTCTGAGTTTGGTATCAACCTGCCCGGCGGGGCCTGGCTAAGCTGCTCGGCGCTCATTCTGTTTGTGGTGTTGGCGGCGGTATTTTTGCTGGCCCACTACAGCCGCTTTGGCGGTTACATTTACGCCCTTGGCGGCAACAGCCAGTCGGCGGCGCTGATGGGGGTGCCCATGGCCCGCACCACCATCGGCATCTATGCCATCTCCAGTTTCCTGGCGGCGTTGGCTGGCATTGTGTTTACCTTCTACACCTTCTCGGGCTACGCCTTGACCGGCATCGGCACCGAGCTGGACGCCATTGCCGCCGTGGTGATTGGCGGCACCTTGCTAAGCGGCGGCTCCGGCTATGTGCTGGGCACGGTGCTGGGGGTGCTGCTGATGGGCACCATTCAGACCTACATCGTCTTTGACGGCACCCTCAACAGCTGGTGGACCAAAATCGTTATTGGCATCCTGCTATTCGTGTTTATTGCCTTGCAAAAGGCCATGACCCTAAGGCGCGCTGCTCATGCTTAAGCTTATTCAAACCCTTGATGTAAAAAACGTATTGGGCGAAGGGGTGCTGTGGCACGCTGCCAGCCAAAGCCTGTGGTGGACCGATATCCACGGCCAGCTCCTGTACCGCCTGGACTGGCAAAAGCAAATCGTCTCCCACTGGACCCTGCCCGAAGGCCTGACCGCCTTTACGGTGCTGAGCACCAAACCGGTGAAGATCCTCGGCAGCTTTAAATCCGGCTTTGCCTATTACTGGCCGCAATCGGGCCATATCGAATGGTTGGCCCGCCCCGAGGCTCATATTGAGGGGAACCGCTTTAACGACGGCCGCCTCGACCGCCAGGGCCGGTTTTGGGCCGCCACCATGGTGGAGGACGACCAAGGCCAGCCGCGCGGTGTGCTCTACCGCCTCGACGGTAAAGACTGCGTGGCGCAAATCGACAACCTGCGTATTCCCAATGCCCTTTGCTGGAGCAGCGATTCCAAGCGCATGTACCACACCGACTCCCCCTCAAAAACCATCTGGCGTTATGACTTTGACCCGCAAAGCGGCGAGGTAGGGCAGGGCAGGCACTTTGCCACCGTGCCCCAGGGCGAGCCTGACGGCGCCATTATCGACGCCGACGACCACCTCATCTGCGCGCTGTGGGGCGGCAAGGCCCTGGCCCGTTTTGCCCCCGATGGCGAGCTCGAAAGCATCCACCCGCTGCCGGTTTCCCAGCCCACTTGCGTGGCCCTGGGCGGCCCGGACATGAACCTGCTGTTCGTGACCTCCGCCACCGATGGCCTAAGCGAGGAGCAACTTGCTACCGAGCCCCTGGCTGGCAGCCTGCTGGTGTATGAGTCTCCCTACCTAGGCCTGGTCGATGCCGAGGCCGTTGGCCATGGTTAGGGCGCTGGTGCTATTGGCTGCCCTGGTCTCAGCCCAGGCGCTGGCCGATTTTATCCCCCAACGGGCCGACCCCTGGGTGCTCAAAGCCGGCGGCCAGTACTACTTCACCGCCTCGGTACCGAGCTTTGACAAAGTGGTGCTGCGAAAGGCCGCAAGCCTTGAAGGCTTAATCCGCGCCCCGGAGGTTACCGCCTGGCAGCGCCCCGCTCAGGGGCCGCTGGCGGGCTTTGTGTGGGCGCCGGAGCTGCACCTTATCGACGGCGCCTGGTATCTCTATGTGGCGGTGGGTTCGCAAAAGCAGCCCTTTCAGGTGCGCACCCAGGTGCTGGAGAATAAAAGCCCAGACCCCACCACCGGCCACTGGCAAGTGCTGGGGCGGATGCAAACCCAGTGGGACACCTTCAACCTCGACGCCACCCAGTTTCACTACCAAGGCAAAAACTACCTGATTTGGGCCCAGCACCCGCCGGACAAAAAGTACAACTCGGCGCTTTATATCGCCGAGCTGACCGGCCCCACCAGCCTTGGGCCACAAACCCGCATCAGCGAGCCAACCCTGCCTTGGGAGACCATCGGCTACGCCGTCAACGAAGGCCCGGCGGTGCTGCAAAGCCACGGCAAGGTGTTTGTCACCTTCTCCGCGTCCGCCACCGACGCCAACTACGCCATGGGCATGCTCTGGGCCAAAGACGGCGCCGATCTGTTAGACGCCAGCAGCTGGCACAAGCTCCCCAAGCCGGTGCTCACCACCAACGCCACGCTCAAACGCTTTGGCCCCGGCCATAACAGCTTCACCCAAGACAGCCAGGGCCGAGACATCCTGGTCTACCACGCCCGCTACTACCGCGACCTTAAAGGCTCGCCGCTGGACGACCCCAACCGCGACGCGCGTTTGAAACTGATTACTTGGGATAAAAACGGCATGCCGGACTTTGGGCAGGATGTAGGGGATTATTCGTTCTGAGCTTGGTGTTATCGAAGGAATAAAAAAACGGCGCCTAAGGGCGCCGTTTTTGGTGGAGAGGAGACCTAAAAGGAACTAGTTTCGAGGAGTTCGAATATCATCGATAGCTCTTTTAGTCATGCCTTCAAGCAAGGTCTTAATGGCATTCCCTTGAGTATCAAGAATATTGCATTCGTTTTTACCATCATCACAAGTCAATACTTTAGTCATCCGCTCTGAGAAGGGCTTTCCATCTAATGAGCCATCCAGTGTGCCAATCATAATGGGGAGTCGCGAGGGGTTTTCTGCTGGGGTGTACTGAGTGAACTTGTCAGTGGCTTGATCGCATTCGATGAGTTCCCATATTGGTCCCCTGAAAATATTGCCGTTACGTAGTGCGTACTGCATGTTGTCGTAGAATACGAGATTCTTAAGTTCAAGAGACTTTGCTTCGGGGAATGCCTTCGATATGGTCGCTTTTAAATATGTCACCTTGTCTGGCGTAGACCATTCATCACCAAAACGTTTTATGCCATAAAGGCAACTACTGCTGATATAGGAGAGCATTTCTGTTTGACTCTGCTCTTTTGGTCGCAGATCCTTCACCTGCAACTGGGTATTTACGTCTGGTACGTCCAACTTCGCCGGGTGCACCGGTGCCGTACATCCGCTTAACGCCAAAATGACCAAAGAGAGAGAAAAGACTTTATTCATGATGTCTGTTATCCATTAAGTTATTAGAGCTTTTTTAATTTTTTTGAGCCGCAAGATTCGCATTGCCATAATCTTTTAGAGCGATCAAGCCTTGCTCGCTCTCCGCAGTGTAGACATCGAATGTCTCGATGGAAATAAGCTCGGATGAGCATTAAGGCAACTAATGCACCAAAGAGTATAAGCAGCAAAAGCATTTAATGTTTCCTTGGGTGTAAGCGGCTCATACCAGAACAAGCATCGTATCCGAGGTGGCCGCCACCAAGTACGTACCGTGATATTTATGGCGATGATGTCGGCCATCCAGTGCAACCCGGTATTTAGCCGTTACAAAAAAGAAAAAAGGACACCCACCCCATCATGGCGAAATTGCCTATCGAAAACTAGCCTTGAAAGACCCCTCTCTTGATAAAGGCTACGGCCATGACCCGTCCTCGTGCTGAACTGGTGTCGGTGAACGACACGCCCTACTACCACTGCATTGGTCGTTGTGTTCGCCGCGCCTTTCTCTGTGGCAAAGACACTGTCACCGGCCAGGATTTCAGTCACCGCAAGGCGTGGGTGATGGAGCGGCTAAAGGTATTGCAATCAGTCTTTACCATCGAGCTTTGTGCCTATGCGGTGATGTCCAACCATTACCACTTAGTGGTGCATGTGGATGCCAAAGCGGCAGCGGTGTTAGACGATGACGCGGTAATGGCCCGTTGGGAGCTGCTGTTTGCTTTGCCTTTGCTGGTTAGCCGCTATCGGGCCGGTAAGTTAGCCTGTGAGGCTGAGCGGATTGTGGCGCAGTTACATATCGACAAGTTGCGTCAGCGCCTGTGTGACCTGTCCTGGTTTATGCGCTGCTTGAACGAGCATATTGCCCGTCGGGCCAATGAAGAAGACAAGTGTAAGGGCCGGTTTTGGGAGGCGCGGTTTAAGTCGCAAGCCATTTTGGATGAAGCCGGTTTACTGGCTTGCATGGCGTATGTGGACCTTAATCCCCTTCGAGCCAAGATAGTGGATACCCCGGAAGCCTCAGCCGATGTGTCCTTATCGGCAAGGCTGGATACTGAAGACCACAGCAAACCTGCACTACTGCCTTTTGTCACCCAGTTTAAAGACAGCCCCAAGGGCATTCCCTTTGCGTTGGCCGATTACCTGGCCTTGGTGGATTGGACAGGCCGCGCACAACGTGAAGATAAGCGCGGCTTCATCACCCCAGAAACACCTGCCATTTTGGAACGCTTAGGCCTTGATGCAGACAGCTTCCTTATCGCCCTGGGCCAGCACCAGCTTTCCCGTGGCTCTGTGATTGGCCAAAAACAGGCTCAAAGTGCCTATGCCAAAGCCCATCATCGACGACACGTGGTCGGCCCACCGATAAAAGCCGCTTAATCCCCATACAGCACCACGCTCACACACCCTCAGCACCCGCTGATAATCCCGCTCGCCTCTAATTTGCGTTTTTAACGACAAAACGCGGTATCAGCGCGAAGAAAACATCCTCAAGGCTGATTAATCCTGCACTGTCGATGCAATTCGAAAACTGGACTTTAGTTACTCAAAAGATGGATGTCCTTTTTTTTTCTCCTTTTTTTTTCTCCTTTTTTTTTCACTTTATTCTTCTATGGATGTCCTTTATTCTTCTTGTTGAAATCCGCCTGCAGTGCATTGTTATGTTGCGTCACCTTGTCTTGATCTAGATAAAACCATCCAGAAAAGCATCAAAGTCATTGCAGCTATAGCAACCCATAAGTTAGTAAAACGTTCAATTAATCCTATGATTGGCGCACTTATGCAGACTATCGAGACAAACATAGTCTCCCTTTTCTTAAATCTTGGATCGGTAATGCTCACCAAAATTAATACTACAGCCAATAATATCGCTGAGTAGAACGCAACATCCATTTAACGATACTCCCTGTTGAATCGGCTAGATTTACTTACGGACAATATTCGGCAAGCAACATAACGTTTGAGCTCAGGCCGCGGCCCGTCAGGGCCGTCGCGCCTGCAGCGAATGGTTATGTTTCACCCGCTCGCTCCAACTGCCGGACATAGAACTCAAGACCATAGTCATTCAGCTTTTGTCGCAGCTGCGCCTCGGAAATTCGCGGATCACCATGTAGGCGCTGAATAAACTTCATATATCCAGTGCTGCCAACGAGATCAGCCCGATGATCTCTAGGGATTCTTAGTACCTCGTCAATTTCTTCCGGCGTGAACTGCTCAAATAGCGGGATAATAAGTTTTTCTGATATTTCGTTCGCGCTGTTCCATGAGCCAACAGACCTGTAATAACCAAGGGCCTTCGGAATAGCCAACCTACCAAGATGGTGATTTATGATTCCCGAACTTAGCTGATCTACGCCGAGCTCATTGATTCTAGCCACTGCCGCATTATGTAATTCCGGTTTCTCACTTGCGTCTTTTAGGAAGGCTATTACTTGCGAGATTTCTCCGGCTGTAATGAAGTTCAGTATTTTGTTTCTTACTGGCGGCCCGGACAGTTCCCACAACTCTGGGAGATCAAACGCCATTAGAACAACACCCAAGAAGCCATGATCATCTATGGTTGTTGATATCCTGGCCATATGTTGAACGAGCCGAGCCTCAACAACAGGACGATGGATATCTAGCAGAGCACCCAGGGCTGCAACAATATTTTGGGAAAACAGCAGCGGCTGGTTCGGCTCAAAATACTTAAAGAAAAGTGCATCTGTCACCCCTTTGACAAGCCCCTCAGTTGCACGCGCCACGGCGCTGTGCTCGATGTGAGTTCTTGCTTGCGTTCTATCGCTGGGAAAATAGTTGGATGAGACCAAAACCATGACTTCATCAATTGCCGATCTACCCTGCACGGGCGACTGTGAAAGTACATGCGTTACCGCATTTCTCAGGTGCATCCGTGCTTGCTCTGCAGAGGGTCTATACGGCTGGCCCGCCTTCTGAAATGAGGGATGCGCGCACCTATGCCTGTCTTCTCTTAGTCGTATTAGATCAGTTAGCTCCTGCTGATCAAAGAACTGCAACTGGTCTTTGACGGTCGTTATTATTTCCCTCTCAAACTCTAACGCGCTTTTAATTCCCTGCATGTTTCCAGCGGATATTTGCGCTTGATACTGCTCAAACTGATTGAGAATTGTTGTTGCCACCGCATTTCCAGAAATGGAAAGCTCACGAAGCTTGTCAATTAAGTCAAAGACAACCGCAATCCAAGTGCTCACAATACATGCGCGATACGCACCGCCCCTATAGCAATTTACTGCATCAGAAACATATCCCCGTGCCGTCTCCGTCTTACAGCGCAGCACAAGCTCATCAAGATCCGTCAGCCGTTCCATGCAGACTCCGATAGTGAAACATAACAATAGTTATGAAGCCGGCTCGTTTTCACTCATTAGACCACTGTTCCGAACAACTACAACTCGTTCTTTTATAAGACTAATGCGTCAATCCCACTCAAGCGGCTGCGCAAAAACGAGCCAGCTTCTTTTGCTGATTGGACCGGCTTCTTATCTTGAAGTCGGACCTCATTACTAACTTATATTAATCAATACCTTGTAGACACCCTATCGGAATATATGAGCCAAGGGTCCGTGATAAAGGTGCCAGATTGCCAAACCTCGACTGGATATACTGTATGCCCATCCAAAAACCTGAACGACGCAACTCCTATCTGATAGTCTGCCATGCCTACTGGGGTGAGGCTCTTTCGCCCCGTTAAGCGCAGCGCTGAGTTGCCGGAAGTGAAAGGGCAGCTGAGACAGGATGGCAGGGGGCCGCCCAGATGCAGGCGAATACGTGCTGGGAGCGCGTATGAACCGATGTCCTGAGAACGACCAGAGGCGAAGGAGCAGCGACAAAATCGCCTGGAGCGATTTTGAACATCGAAGCCTTGGCGACGATGGCCCGAAGGGCGGGAACCAGGATGGTCCTCGTCACCGTGGGGCCGGGTTTTGGGTGGGCAGCCCTGCTGACTTTTGCCCTCACAAAATCGCCTGGAGCGATTTTGAACATCGGCGTACTGCGACGATGGCCCGTTAGGGCGAGGCCCAGGGATGGGCCGAGTAAAAGTACCGCGTCGGCGGGGCGCCCCCCGCGAACAATCAGCCGTGCCGCCAGGCACATCCAACACCCACGCTACCGCCCTTGGGTTACAGCTCCCACTGTGCTGATAAAGTCCCTTTGTTCAGCTAGCCCAGTAAACACAAACCCTTCCAAGGCTCGCCGCTGTGCCTGCCTATTCCATCGACGTTACGCAGCTGAATTTCACCTTAACCAATAGCTGCGGTCCGATAAAGCATCTATAGCTGTTTGTTTTTACAGGATGCCTGTGGGTGCGAGGCCAGCTGCCGAGGCTTGGGCTGGTGGCCACCGCTGTCTTTGTGCTGGCCAGCGCGGTGCAACTACAGGTGGCAATCTGCCTTTTAATCGCCAAGTGATGAAGACGCCAGAGTCTTGCTATTAGGTATAAAAAAACACCAGCTCTGCCGGTGTTTTCGTCAGCCCTAAGCTTACTTGCTGGTCAGTCGGAGGCACAGCGGTGGGCTGAATTCCAGAAGGCACTCAACATAGTTGTCGCTGTAAGTGCTTGCCGGTTTATCCTTGGCGGCTTGGGTATCAGCGGCAAAAGAAGCGCTGGAGGCCATAATGGCTACCATGAAGACAGTTAATTTGAGCAATGCTTTTTTCATTCCAATATCCTTATTTTCTTGAGAAATAAAAATGCTTTTACGTAGCCCTATGTAATCATCGGGGCATAGGTTGTTCTATCAAAGGTGGGCCGACTCGTAAAATGATTCAGGGCTGTACAATAATGCAGCTTGCTAGGGATTTCTGAATGTGTTCATCAGGGCATTAAAGCCAATCTCTAGCGGATAAATCGCATTAACGGTCGATGCTAACTGGGCTATTGCTGAACAAAACCAAGGCTTTGGGGGTCAGGGGGGCGGTAAGCTGGTAAAACGAAAGCAACTCGAAAAAGGAGGCTATTCATGGATTTGATACGAATTATCTTTGCCATCATCCTGCCGCCCTTGGGGGTGTTTCTTCAGGTGGGTATCGGGCTGGCATTTTGGCTCAATATTCTGCTGACTTGCCTTGGCTATATTCCTGGCATTATTCACGCCGTTTGGGTGATCGCCCGTAAATGAACTGCGGGCTTGTGCCCGCATTTTTTTCAATCAGGCCTGGCGTTGGCGTTTTTGTCGGTACATGGCGCCGTCGGCTTGGCGCATCAGTTGCTCCGGCTCCACCCCTTGTTGAGGGGAAAGTGCAAAGCCCAAGCTGAAACTTACCCGTAGCGGCTGACCGCCTATATCAAAAGGCAGGGCCATAGCGGCTTTAAGGCAGCGAAGCTGTACTGCAAGGCTCTCGTTGCTGTATTGGCCCGGAACTAACAGGGTGAATTCGTCGCCGCCCATCCTAGCTACCACGGCATCGGCCGGGGCGTTTTGGCGCAGCCGGCAGGCAACTTCGCACAGCAGTTGGTCACCCCAGTGGTGACCAAAGTTGTCGTTAATAGCTTTGAAATCATCGAGATCCAGATACAGCAAGGCCAGAGGCTGTTGCTGTGTCAGGTGCTTTTGCAGTTGCTCGTAGAAGCGAGCGCGGTTGGCCAGGCCGGTCAGCGCGTCATGGTGGGCAAGGTAACGCAGGTGGTCGTCTGCTTGCTTGCGCTCCAGAGTCGCTGCCAGTTGGCTAGCCAGAAATTGCAGTTGCTCACGGGCGTTTGCCGAAACCTTTTCTGAAAACTCCAACACCACTGCCCCCAGCACCTCTTGGGAGCGCAGCAGCGGCACTGCCAACCAGTTGCTGGGGCCAGCGCGCAGCTGGCCCTGAGCCGGAAGGTTGGGGTGGCGCCTGGCCTTGATGGCAATGCCTTGGCCCAACACTTTCTCTAAGGCCGTGCCCGGTCGCAATGGACCATCGGTGCTGGCCGGGCCCAGAGGGTGGTAAAGTCGTTGCGATTTTTTATCAAAAAACAGAATGTGCAGCTGTTCAATCCAGGGTAATGGCGTAACCACCTCTGTTATGACCTGGCATAGCGCGCTTAAGTTGTCGGCGCTGTGCGCGGCCTGGGTGACCATGTAAAGAGCGGCGCGAAACCGCTGGGCATTTTTTAGGCCGGTAATGTCGCGTGCGACGGCAATCCGCAATTTTTCTTCGCTGGCCCACCGGGCGGACCATTGCAAATCGACAGCCTGGCCATTTTTGTGCAGGTAGCGGTTTTCAAAATCGGTGTGGGATTTGCCATCCATCACCCGTTGCGCCGCGGCTAAAGTGCGCTCGATATCCTCGGGGTGCATCAATGCCTGGATAGCGGTGCCAACCAGCTCCTCCTGGCCGTAGCCAAGCAGAGCCTTGCAAGACTGGCTGGCAAAAACGATATGACCGGCTTCATCAACGACAAAAACCGTATCCAGCAGCTGGTTAACCAGCTTGGCTAAATCAGTTTTAACGGGGATCGGCATTGGACTTTAACCTGCAACCAAACGGCATTTTGTCTGAATTGTGTATTGGTTTATGAACATACTAGCGGCCATTGGCGTTGCTGCCCATGGCTAAGTGTCTTTATTTAGCATTGGCTGTTTTATTGGCTCAACCTATTAGCCTCGCAGGTGACGGGGGCCTATTAGTAACCAATGCCACTGTGCGTTTGAGCATATAGCCGTACCAGGCTTAATCAAGATGAGGAGACTGGCCGCTTCCGGCGTTTGCCGATGTGCGCCGGAGGCTAAACAGCCTCGCCATAGCGGCGCCGACGCAGCCGCCAGCGCCTTATGCCGAGGGTAAACAGCATCAGCGGCGCGGCGCCTGCCAGCAGCCACAAGCTTCGCAGCCAAAAACCCCCGGCGCTGCCGTCATGTAGCGGGTGCAGCCAGTTGTTAAAGGTGGTGGCCGGGCCTTGGGCTCTGGCATCAAAGATCGCCAGCACCTTAGCGCTTTGCCCTTGTACCGTCACATAGCTGTGGGGAAAGCGCATGGAAGGGTCACCTGGCAGTTGCAGCCGAAACCGGTAGTTGCCGCCGCTGAGCGGCGGCGTTTCTATCCAGGCCAGGCGCGCACCGGGCAGGGCTTGGCGAGCGGCGGCCAGCGCCGTGCTGGGTAAAACTGGCGGCCCGCTTTGGCTGGCCAGCACTGGCGCGGCCGCCGGAGTACCCAAGGTCCAGCCCAGCAAGGTGGCGGTGGGGCCGGGCAGGGCCAGGGCGGCGCCGGTTAGGCACAGCAATAACAGCGGCAGCGCACTTAACACGCCAATCAGCCGGTGCCACTCCAGCAGGGCGCGTAGCGCCGGGGCGCCAGCGCTAACCTGAAACTGGCGGCGCCAGCGGCCAACTTTGGGCCACCAGCTGTAAAGCCCGCTGAATAGCAGTAGAGCACTGGCCAGCCCCAACCAGCCCACCACCCAACTGCCGGTGGCCCCCAATAGCAACTGGTAATGGAGGTTATAAAGCCAGGTCACCAGGTAATCGCCCCAGTAATCGCGGCGCAGCAGTTGGCTGCCGTCGGGCGATAGCCACACCATCATCGGCGCAAAGCCTTGGCCGGTGGTTTCGGGGGGATGGTAATAACGGGCCGGAATGGCGCCGCCGTCACCGGTGGCCTCTAGGCGCCAGGGGCCGGTTTTGTCTGGGAAGCGGGCGCGCAGGGTAGCCAGGGCGCGATCCCAGTTGGGCGGCTGGGCATGTTGCGTATCAATAGCCGGGTGCAGCCAGCGGTCTAAGGGCACGTAGTACACCAGCGCCGCTCCGGAAAGCCCCAGCACCAAGAGTGCCGTGCCCACCGTTAACCCCAGCCACAGATGCAGTTTTTTACAAAGCCCCCGCCAGGACATCAGTAGCTGGCCCGCACAGACAGGGTGAATGCCCTTTCGTCGCCGGGGCTATGCAAGCTTTGGCTGTTGTCCCACCACAGGTACTCATGGTGGGCATTGGTTAGGTTAGTGATGGCTGCGCCTAGCTCCCAGTGGCTGTTGAGGGTATAGCGGGCCTTTAGGTCAAGCAGGGTAAAGGCGCCGTAATGGCCTTCGCTGTTGCGGGTGGTGAGATAGTAACGGGTCTGGGCACGAAGACTCGCTGAAAGGCTTAGCTTGGGCGTTAGCTGGTAATCGCCACCGCCGCTTATCAGCCGATGCGGCACGTGGTCGATGTCGTTACCGGCCAGTTCTGGCGTGGCCGGGTCTGGGGTGACGATCACCGCCTCTTGCCAAGCCACTGAGGCCCACAGTGTCAGTGCTTCACTGGGGGTCCAGGTGCCTTGTAAATCAATGCCGTCGCGCTTGGTTTTACCGAGGTTGGCGTAGTCGCCATTGGGGTCGTTGAGTTTGACTTCCAACTCGCCGCTGGCGGTTTGGTTCCAGCGACTAAGGCGCACCGAGCTATCTGGCGTCGGCTGGTATTTGATGCCCAGTTCCCACCCTTGGTTAATAGAGGGCGCCAAGTCCGGCTGGCTGGGAGAGGTGCGATAGCTGCCGGCGCCCACCCCTATCTGAAAGGTGCGGCCCCAGTTGCCAAAGAAGGTGAGGTTATCCAGCGGCAGCAGCGCCAGCGACAGCTTGGGCTGGCTGATGGTGCCGTAATCATTGGCATCGGCGCGGCTGTCTGTGAGGCGGTTACTCAAGCTGCCGCTCACTCTGTCTAATCGCCAAGCCGGGGTAATGCGCAGCCAGCGCACCGGCTCCATCATCAGTTGGCCGTAGAGCCCGGAGACATTGAGGTGATAGCGCCAATCGCGGGTTTGGCTGGTCGGCACCCTGGCCACCGTCAGGTAACGCTCGGAGGTATTGTCTTGCTGCTCGGTGCTTATTCCCAGCGCCAGGTGCAGCCGATGAAAGGCCGCCAGCTGTGGGTCCACATTGTAGGTGGCGCGCACGCCGTAGTGCGTTTCATGGGTGTAGCGCCGCTGCTGGGAACTGCCTTCTGAAAAAGTGACATAGCGGTCGTCACTGAGCTGATTCAGCCAGCTCAAGGCGTTTAGCTGGCCTTTGGGCAATGCCCAGTCCAGGTTCAGGCTGAACTGGTTCATGGTGCGGCTGTCGCCGTCGTATTGGTTGTAGCTGTTACTGGCGCGCGGGGTGCGGGCGGCTACCGGGCCGGTGAGATAGCCAGCTTCGTCGGCCCTGGCCTCATAATGGCGGGCGCTGGCACCCAGAGTCAGGGTGTGGGTGGCCGCCAGGGCCCACTTGCCCGATACGCCTTTTCGGCTGAGGCTCGAATGGTCGCGATAGCCGTCCGAGCTTAGGTAGCCTGCACTGTAGTTTTGGCTAAGGCGTCCCGCTTCATGACCCAGCGCCACTTGGCCTTGGCGGCGCCCGAAGCTGCCTGCTGAAAGCCTACCGTCCAGATAGTTGCCACCGGAGCGGGTCAGCAGGGTGACGTTACCGGCGATGTTATAAAGGCCATAGCGTGGGTCGCTGGTGCTGCGCACCACTTCTATGCCCTCCAGATCCAGGGGAAATATCATGTCCAGGTAGGGCATGTTGCCATCGTTGGAATTGGAGGGGATACCGTCTATCAGCAGCTTAACGGCGTTGATGTCGCCTTCGCCGTTAAAGCCGCGAAAAGACAGCTTGCCGCTGGTGGTGCCCTGGTTGAAGTCGGTAAGCATCACCCCTGGCATCTGACCTACCAGTTGCCAGGGGTAGTCGCTGTCGCTGCTTTGGGCTACGTCGCGGCCTAGCCGGTCTACCGAACCTAATAGGGTAGCGGCGTCAGCCAAGGGTTTGCCGGTCACGGTCAGGTGCTCACCTATGGCAAAGCTGGTGTCGCCGTTGTCGGCAGCTACGGCGTTCTTAATAGGCAATACAGAGCTTAATAACAGAACAAGAAGAGCAGGCTGAGTGTAGGGTTTGGTCATTGTGGCCGGGCTGTTAAAGCAATCAGCGCCGGATTGTAGAGGGCAGGGCGGGTAGGGTCACTGCGACAAATTGTCGCAGGGGCCAAGGACGGCGCCTTGGCCCCAAGCCAGTTAAAGCAGCACCAGGCTCAGTAAGTACACCAGCACCATGGCGGTAACCCCTTGCACCAAGGTGGCCATGGTTTGGGCGCGATAGGCTAGGCCCACCTTCATGCCGCTAAATTGCGACACCACCCAGAAGAAGCTGTCGTTGGCGTGAGACACCGTCATGGCGCCGGCGCCAATGGCCATCACCGTGAGCGCCCGGCCCATTTCACTGTCCAGCCCCAGCTGCGCCAGCATGGGCGCCACCAAAGCCGAGGTGGTGACCAGCGCCACGGTAGAGGAGCCCTGAGCGGTTTTGAGCGCTGCCGACACCAAGAACGGCATCAATATACCCACGCCCCAAGCCGAGAGAGTGGCGCCAAGGTAATCGCCAAGGGGCGAGGCTTTTAATACCGCGCCAAAGGCGCCGCCGGCACCGGTTATCAGCAAAATGGGCGCGGCGGCCTTGATGCCCTCGGTAATGGCGTGGCCAAAGGCCTCGGCTTTGCTGTCGCCTTTTAGTAGCGGCACGGCCAGCAGCAGGCCAATCAGCAGCGCTGGCAGCGGATCGCCGAGGAAACTAAAGAGGGTTAACAGGCCGCCCTCACCAAAAGGATGGCTGGGGAACTTGGCCACCGAGCCAAGGCAGATAAGCAAAATAGGCACAAAAATGGGCGAGAACGCCTGCCAGGCGCTGGGCAGCTTGCCGTAAGAGGCGCGAAGGGCCTGCCAATCCTGGTGGCTAAGCTCGTGCTCGCTGCCGTCTGGCTCTACGTTTTTAAAGCGGCTGGCCCAAAAGAGCCCGGCCAGTGCCGCTACGGCGGCCACCACCAGGCCGATACCAATCACCAAGCCCAGGTTACTCTCCAGCCCCAGGTTACCGGCGGCGGCGATGGGGCCAGGGGTGGGCGGCACAAATGTGTGGGTGGCATAAAGGCCGGTGGCCAGCGCCACACTCATGGCCACGCTCGACACCTCAAGGCGCTTGGCCAGGGATTCTTTCAAGGAATTGAGAATGACAAAGCCCGAGTCGCAAAACACCGGGATAGACACCAGATAGCCGATAAGGCTCATAGTCAGCCCCGGAAAGCGCTCTCCTAAAAGCTTGATGATGGTGTCGGCCATGGTGATGGCGGCGCCGCTTTTTTCCAGGATCACGCCGATGATGGTGCCCAGCACGATCACCAGGCCAATGTAGCCAAGGATGCCGCCAAAACCGCTGGACACCGTCTTGGCAATGCTGGCCGCCGGCAGCCCGTAGGCAAAGGCCGCGATAAAGGCAGCCAGCAGCAACGCCAGGAAGGGGTGCATCTTCAGTTTGGTGGTAGCCACCACGATAAAGGCGATGATCGCCAGCAGAATAAGAACCAGGGACATGGCAGGGTTTCCCGTTGTTTTTTCAGCCGTTCGAAGGGTTAACCTTTATCGGCATTGGCCTCTTTTGGCAATGCGACCAAGGTCTTGGCTTCTCCCGGTGCTGGCGGCAGGGCAAAGGCAATCACCAGCTGTTGTGGGCGCTCGCTAAGGTGCGCCGCCACCACGGCGCTGGCTCTGTGGTAGATATCGTCGAGGTTTTTCTCTTTGGGAATGGCGTTAAAGGTAACGGTGACATTACTCAAGGCGCCATTGTGCCAATTCATGCTTACCAGGTTGTCGGTGGCCAGGGCTTTTTTCAGGTCGGTTGAAATGGCCTGTGATTGGGCCAAGCCCTGTTTCAGGGTGTCCACGCCGCCGCAGCCAAAAAGTGCCAAAGCCAGGGGAAAGAGCAGCAAGGTTTTTTTCATTGGTGTCATTCCGTGGGTAAGGAAGCGCCATCATGGCGCAAAAACGCGCCGCTGGCAGTTGCTTTTTTAGGCAAGGCCTTTTAGAGTGCGCGCCATCTTTATCAACCACTTACTGCAAAGGAGATATGACGATGAACCAACAACACGCACTCTTTGCAGGCCGTGGCTGACCTTTCGCTTCTTTTCTAAAGCCCCGCGTTTTCCCGGCCTGCCAATTAACTTCTGAATTTAATTAACAGATGGAATTGGTATATGGGCAATTCAGTCCAGACACTGTCTGACAAGGTTTCGCTGATCGCCTCACCCCGTACCTGGGTGGAAGGATTGGCTATCGAACAGTTACAAAAAACCGCAGAACTACCCGGCATGGTGCGGGTGGTAGGCATGCCTGATCTGCACCCGGGGCGGGGTTACCCCGTGGGCGCCGCTTTTTTAAGCCTCGAGCGCTTCTACCCGGCGCTGGTGGGCAACGACATCGGCTGCGGCATGGCGCTGTGGCAATGCGATTTGCCCCTTGCCAAGGCCAAGCCCGACAAACTGGCCCGGCGCCTTGGCGCCGTTGAAGGGCCGCTGGATGAAAGCTGGCACAGCCTGGTGGCCGAGCGCAAAGCGGCCCTTGGCATAAGCGAGCACGGCTACGACAGCGCCCTTGGCACCATTGGCGGCGGCAATCACTTTGCCGAGTTCCAGGCGGTGGAGCGCCTTTATCAAAAAGACCTGCTGGACCCAAAGCAGCTGTTGCTGTTGGTGCACTCGGGTTCACGGGGCCTTGGCCAGGCGGTGTTGCAGCAGCATCTGGCGGCTTTTGGCCACCAGGGCCTCATTGCAAACACCGAAGAGACGGGCCTGTACCTTGCCCGCCACAACCAGGCGCTGCGCTGGGCCGAGCTTAACCGGGAGTTGATTGCCCGGCGCTTTATAGACGCCATTGGCAGCAGCGGGCATTGCCTGCTGGATGTAAACCACAACCTGGTCAGCGAGACTGGTGATGGTTGGCTGCACCGCAAAGGCGCCACCCCAAGCACCCAGGGGCTGGTGGTTATCCCAGGCTCAAGAGGCGATCACAGCTATCTGGTGCGCCCCACCCAAAGCGAGCTTGGGCTCTATTCCCTGGCTCATGGCGCCGGGCGCAAATGGCAGCGGGGCGACTGCAAAAGCCGGCTTAGCCACAAGTATCGGCGCGAAGATCTGCTGCGCACCGCCTTTGGCAGCCAGGTGATTTGCAACGACAAAACCCTGCTGTTTGACGAAGCGCCCCAAGCCTACAAGCCTTGCCATACGGTGATTGAGGCATTGCTCGATGCCGGGCTGGTGGAGCTGGTGGCAAGGCTCAAGCCGGTGCTGACCTTCAAAACGCAAGGGGGGGGGCTGCTGATGCATTTATTGCAACTTTCCGCAGGCCAGGGCCCTGACGAATGCAACCGCGCCGTGTGGCTGGCGGCCAGGCGCCTGGAGGCAGAAGCGCGTGAGCGTGGCTTGACGCTGGCGGCGCTGAGATCGGTGCCCGGTAATGTGCCGCAGAGCCTGAAATCATTGCTGCTGGCTGTGCAGGGGGAAGGTGCCCAAGCCTTTTGTGAAACGTGGCAAGGGCCGATGCTGTGGCATTGCCAAAGCGGGCTTCGCCCTGGCCATAGACGCAAAAACTGGTACTTTTCGGGGCAGCTTTTTGTGGCGCAAGAGGCGGTGTTTGACGATGCCATTACCTTCAAGGCCACCAAGGCGGGAGGCCCTGGCGGCCAGCATGTCAATAAAACCGAGTCGGCCATCCAGGCCACCCATCGCCAAAGCGGTATCCGTGTTTGGGTGGCCGGTGAACGCAGCCAGCATGCCAATAAGCGGCTGGCGCGGGCGCTTATCGCCCATAAGCTGGCGGCCTTGGCGGCGGCCCAGCAAAGCGCCGAGGAGCAGGCTTGCTGGCAGCAGCACCAGGCCCTTGAGCGCGGCAACCCCAGGCGCCGCTTCTTTGGCCCCGACTTTGTGGCGCGTTAAAAAGCCCGGCATTGGCCGGGCTTTTTGCTTCTGCCTGCCAGAGCCGGCAGGCAAGCTTAACGAACAGCGCATTTCTAATTAATGATAATTGTTCTCACTTGATTGTTGCTGCTATAACAGCAACAACAGCGAAGGGGGAACTGTGATGGACGAATGGAAAGTGGCTATCTGCGCGGCCAACCATGCCTTTAGCCAGGGCGAATGGGGCCTTGCCGAGCACCGTTACCTTGATGCCTGCCACTGCGTGCAGGCGCGGCTTGCCGCCAATGACAGTCAAGCCGAAGAGGTGATTGCGGCGCTGGTGGTGAGCTTTGCCAATCTGGCGGAGCTGTATTTCCAGCAAGGGCGGATGGAAAGCGGCCTTGGCCGCTACCTCGAATTAAAAGCCCAGCTCGATAGCTGCCGAAGCCACCACCGCCAGTGCAACCGCACCCAGATGATGCTCAACTGTGCCGAGCGCCAGATGGGCACGCAGCTACTCCACGCCCTTAAAACCCAAGGTGTGGCGCCCACCACCAGCCAGCAACTGCTGCACACGGTGCTGGCCGGCAACGAGGTGGCCCACTAGGGCTATTGCACCCGAGGTTGAGTGAGGCGCAAGGCGCTCACCAAGGCCGCCACGGCGGCAAAAAGCGCGGCGCCAATCAAGGCGGCATGGGTGCCGTTGCCGCCAAAGAGGTTAAACAGCAAGGCTACCATGGCCGCTCCCGAGGTTTGGCCAATCAATCTTGCCGTACTTAACATGCCGCTGGCGCCGCCGCTTCGCTGCCTTGGCGCCGAGCTCAAAATGGTGTGGTTATTGGGCGATTGAAAGAGGCCAAAACCGGCGCCGCACACCAGCATGCGCAGCACTATCTCAAGGTGTGAAGGGGCCGCTGGCAACAACGCCAGCAGCAACAAGCCAAGGGCAAAGACGCCCAAGCCAATGGCCCCCAACATGCCGCCATGAAAGCGCTCTACCAGCCGCCCGGCAATGGGCGCCATCACCATGGTGGCCAGCGGCCATGGGGTCATCAACAGGCCCGTTTCTATCTCGCTCAGGCCCAAGGTCTTTTGGAAGTAAAAGGGAATGGACACCATGGCCAGCATTTGCGCCCAAAACGAGCAGATAGAGGTGCAGATAGACAGCGAAAAGATAGGAATGCGCAGCAAGTCTACCGGCAGCAACGGGTAAGCCTGGTGCAGCTGGCGGCGCACGAAAAAGTGCCCGGCCACCAGGGTGGCGGCAAGCTCCAGCGCGGTCAGCCAGAGCGGCTGGCCCTGGGCAAAGCCGCTAAAGGCGGCAAAGAACAAGCCGAAGGTCAGGGCGTTTAACAGGGCGCTGGCTTTATCGAAGCGCTGCTCTTTGGCGCCATCGTTGTGGGGTAAAAACCGAAAACCCATCACCAAGGCAGCAAGGCCGATGGGCAGGTTAACGGCAAAGAGCCAGGGCCAGTTGGCCACCGATAAGATCCCGGCCGCCACCGTGGGCCCGGCGGCGGTAGACACCGCCACCACCAGGGTGTTGATGCCGATGCCTCGGCCCAACATCCGTTTGGGGTAGATAAGCCTAAGCAGCGCGCCGTTAACGCTCATCAGCGCGGCCGCCCCCAGGCCTTGCAGCACCCGGGCACCGGTCAGGGTGGCCAGAGAGTCGCTCAAGGCGCAAAGGCCGGAAGTCAGCGAAAAAAGGCCAAGGCCGATAAGGTAAACCTTGCGGTAACTCCACAGATCCCCAAGGGAGGACAGTGACAGCAAGGTCATGGTAATGGTGAGCTGGTAGGCGTTAACCACCCAGATGGAGTTGGCCGGGCTGGTGCCGAGATCGTCGGCGATGGTGGGCAGGGCAACGTTGGCAATCATGCCGTCCAGCACCGCCATGGTTATCCCTAAGGCTATCGCAAGAATGGCGCCAAGGCGCCTTGGCATGGGGAGGCCGTCGGTACTGCTCATCTGGGCTCCAGACGAAACCGCTGGCCAGTGCGTGCTGGCGGCTTCGCAAAAATAGTCAATGTTCTAAAGGCCTTAGACTACCTCGGATCTCGGCCATTAGAGAGCCAGGATCTGCGACTTTTTTCATTTTGGGCTGAGCAAAGGTTGTTGCTGGTGTAATAATCTGGTTAACGATAATGATATTACCGAGCTTGCTATGCTGGCTGTTAACTCCCCAGCTTGTCGATTTTCAGGCGTATCCTGCGCCTTATTCTTACTGGTACTGGCCACCAGCCAGGTGGTGTGGGCGGACGAAGAAGATATCAGTGAAGACCGCCAAAGCACCGACCTGCCGGGCTGGGCAGTAGAGCGTATCGACCCGGTTTACAACATGGTCTCCGGCTGGGTAAACAGCACCTCTCGCAACATCGACGGTTTCTTCGGTACCGATGAATCCTTGAAGGTAGAAAACCACTCCTACCTGCGTATCAGCCAGGAATTTTTGCTGCGCCAAAACCGCGCCAATGACACCGACACCGGCATTCGTTACCGGTTGCAACTGCCCACCACCCAGGAGCGGCTCAAGCTCATCGTAGAAAGTGACCCAGAAGAAACCCTCGGTACCTTGCAACAACAAGCCGCCCGTGACACCCGCACCGGCCGCTTTGACGGTGGCCAGGGCGCCGTTATCGGCCTTGAAAAACAAGAGGGTGAAGACAAAACCGTGGCCTGGGACAACAGCTTTTCCGGCGGCGTGAAGCTGCGCCTACCCCCCGACCCTTACCTGCGCTTTACCAGCGAGCGCCTTTGGCAGCTGGGCCAATCCCCCTGGACTTTGGAGTTTGACGGGCGGCTGTCTTGGTTTAACAGCGACGGCTTTTCAGCTCGGGGCCTGGTGGATATTGGCCGCCACCTTGATGAGCGCCATTACCTGCGCTTTGTCAGCCAGGTGCAGTGGCAGGAAGATTACGACCACCTGGAGTTCTACCAGCGCGCCGAATACAACCGCATCATCAACCGCCGCAGCGCCATTCGCTACTCGGCGGTGGTGGTGGGGGAGGGCGCCAGCGACCCTCGCATCAACGACTACTTCCTCGAAACCCTCTACCGGCGCAACATTCACAAGGGCTTTATCTTTGTGGACGTGGCGCCGTCGCTGCATTTTCCCCGCGAAGTGGGGTTTGACCCCAGCTGGGAGGTGAACCTGCGTCTTGAGGTGTTCTTCCGCGGCGACATCATCCTCAAGCACTGAGCTTTGACGGACTGTTGGCATTGCATTGGCGACCCATTTTCGAGAAATTGGAGCCTGGATACCCGTTGGAGTCGTTAATGAAGAGCTTGTTTTTTGGCGCTATCGTTGCCGTTGTGGCCTTGGCTGCCTTGTTTTTTCACAGCCATTTTTCCGAGCGCAGCGACCTCGACCAGCCGCTATTAACCGACAATACCGCCCTGCAAAGCCCAGAAGATACCTGGCACGGCCGCACCGACGACCGCAAAGCCCGGCCCCTGGATGACATTCGTAACCAGCAACCAGCCAAGCCCACCCCGGCGCCCAGTACAGAGCAAGACGATACCCAGGCCCAGGCCGAACTGCCACAGCTCGACAAGCTGGTCAGTAAGGATGACGAAGGTGATGTGGTGTTTGATGCCGCCCCCCTTAAAAACATGCCCCTTAACGAGCTGCAAAACGCCGTAGCCACCCTGACTTTTGCACAAACCACTGAGGCGGCTCGCAGCAACGAGGCGCTGCTCAACTCCCTGCTGGCCAGCAATACCACCGAGCAGGGGATCTTCACCGACAACATCGGTTGCTCCGACAAGGTGTGTGGGCTGGTGCTCTCCGGCGATAGCCGCGATACCGTCAGCAAGGCGCTGGACGGCATCGCCAGCTCCGAAGAGCTGCAAAAAACCGTCAAAGGCGGCCTTAAAACTGTGGTTCAGCACGACGACCGTTTCTTCGGCATTCTGCTGGGAGTGGAAGTAAGCGACCCGGACGCCGAAGTAAAAATCAAATAACCCAAAGGCCCGGGGCCGGTTTTGCCCCGGGCCGCCCTCCAGGCTATTCAATGTAAACTCGCCTTTACGGCCAAATAGGCCCGTTTTACGCCCCGCCGTTGCCGGCGCTCGGTCGGTTGAATCAATTTTTTATTTCTATTCAAACGCTTGATTGCTTTACGTTCGCGTAAATCATTGTTTTCGCATAGGGAAGCGTGCAAAACCCCTGACAGTTTTAAATGAATAACCATGCAAATAAATTAAATGCACAACCCTTCAAGGGGGCGGCGGCTCTCGGCTATGGTCAGGGCATCGTCCACCTTTGAGCCGCGCAGATGACCGCCATTACCAAAGCCCCTGCCTCCAGCCACTCTGTTATCGAAGATGCCACGGCGCTACTGACCGCCTCTTGCTTTGTGGCGTTCGGGGTTTTTATGCTGCGTGATTGTGGCCTTATCACCGGCGGCACCGCCGGCCTTGCCCTGCTGCTCACGCACTTTTCCCCATTCAGCTTTGGCCAGTTGTTTATGGCGCTGAATCTGCCGTTCTTTTATCTTGCCTGGAAGAAAATGGGCCTGGCTTTTACCCTGCGCACCATCCTCTCCATCGTGGTGGTGTCGCTGCTGAGCGATAACCTGGGGCAGGTCATTCAGATTGGTTATGTGCATCCCTTTTTTGCCGGCCTGGTGGGCGGCCTGATGATGGGAGTGGGGCTGCTTATCTTCTTTCGCCACAAGGCGAGCCTGGGCGGCTTTAATATCTTTGCGCTCTATTTGCAGGAGCGCTTTAACATTCGCGCCGGCAAAGTGCAGATGGCGCTGGATTGCACCATCGTGGTCGCCTCGTTCTTTACCCTCAGCCCCTGGTTGCTGCTGTGCTCCGTGGTGGGGGCCATTGCCCTTAACTTCATCCTTGCCACCAACCACAAAGCCGGGCGTTACAACGCGTCTTGATGGCGCTTTATGCAGCTACACATTCGGCCAGCACTGACGATCTCACCGGGCTTTGGAACCGCGAAAAAATGGCCGGGCTTTTCGAGCTGGAGAAGCAAAAGGGGCAGGCCCAGGCAAAGCCGCTGGCGGTTATCATGCTGGACATCGATTTTTTTAAAACCGTCAACGACACCTTCGGCCACAGCGTGGGTGACAAGGTGCTGGGCAGTTTTGCCACACTGCTGCGTCGCCATGTGCGCCAGCAAGACCACGTTGGCCGCCACGGCGGTGAAGAATTCTTTATCCTGCTCCCCGAAACCGACGCAGCCCAAGCCAGCGCCGTGGCCCAGGATCTGCGCCAGCGTATCAACCAGTTCCATTTTGAAAAGGTGGGCAACAAAACCGCCAGTTTCGGCGTCACCCAGTACCAAAGCGGCGAGTCGCTGTCGCAACTGCTAACCCGCGCCGACTACGCCCTCTACCAAGCCAAAGCCAAAGGGCGCAATTGTATTGAGGTGGTGTAACACGAGCTGCTAACCAGCCAGTACCTCTGTTCGCCGAGCTCTTCTATTGAAAATATGGAGTATTTTAAATGCTCCGAAAGGCTCAATTTTGCTCAGGGAAAGAGTTTTAAAATTTCGTCACTTTGATATGCGACCTTTTGAGCAAGATCTTTAATGGATGAGCCATTTTCATTCTTTTGGTCAATATCAGCACCATTCTCAATAAGTGTTTTTATTGAATCATAATCAAAAGGCAAACTGGAAAATGCTTCTCTCAATGGTGAAACACCTTCCTTGTTTATGATATTAACTTTGGCGCCATTGTCGATCAGAGATTTAATTATATCAGCTCTCTTGGCTCTAACGGCATAATGAAGTGGAGTGTTTCCATAAACATCAATGTCGTTTGTGTTTATACCTTTTCTGATTAAGTGCTCAAAGGTGCTTATTTTAGGAGTGAGTCGGATGGACATTAGTGAACGGTGTAGAATGTTCCAATTCTCCTTTTTCGTTTTATCAAAAATATCAAATCCTTGATTGATAAGACTATCTATCATATCTATGTCGTTTCTAACTATAGCTTTTAGATACTCTCGAGACATAAAAGTTGTCCTCTGAAAATAAATAACATCCTGATTTACAGACTTGTTTTAAATCCAGGAATATTGCTAAGTATGTAGTAGATATCTGTTATCGATAGTTCATTATCACTTGCCAGTTTTTCGGCATTCATAATGATAGCACTGCACTCTGCAGGCATATCTGTTATAACATCTAAGTCAATACCTAGATCTCCTGGCCAATCCTGGCCTATTACATACTCATGAGCGTTACAAGGATTAATTATAGAAAAAATTGGCCATGACGGAAGTTTTATTGACGCCATGTCACAATTAATAAATCTTGAATTGTTTACTTTAGCTTCGGTAAAGTCACAGTCTTTTATTGACGACCTTTTATTAGAGTCCCAGTCGCCAAAATCACATCCGTCATATGTGCCGATAAAACTTGTGTTGATCAGGTGGGCATTTTCAAAATGGAAATTAAGTAATGGCTCTATCTGTTCAAACGTGCAGTCTGTCATTGTAACGCCAGCTATCACAAGAGAGCTCGTACTGGCATGAGAGTATAACTGGCAGCTTTCAATATATAGGTTAGGGCCCAAGACATTGTGATCTGGGTCATTAAGGGTCAAGGCTATATCTACCAATTTTTGGTTATCAATTCTCATAGTGCCTGATGTTCACTCTTCTCTGGCATCAAAGACGATTTTTTCTTGGGTCGGGTTGTAAACAACGACGTCTTTCAACTTGGTCATATAGTCAAGAAGAATGACGACAATATCGTCGAAGTCGTTATTGGGGTCGTCTGAGAAAATCACTCTCAATCTTTTATTTGACGATCTATTTGGCTCATCTTGAATATCACTGAAATCTTGTTCAACATTACTACCAGAATCAAAGTAAGCGCTTATATTATAAACATCATCAACGGTGATCTTTAAACCACTCTTCTTCGTCATAGGGTTCGTTTTTTCGGAAAACAATACACGGGTATTGTTTTTGAAAATGTTCTTCATTTCAGAAAATGTCGAACTTTCGTTTAATTCGGTGTCTTCTGAGTTTAGGTATGCATGGAATGTGTTGGTAGTTTTCACTTTTTAATTTATTTTTAACTTGTGATGGCTAAATAATTTTTAGCGTCCCCATTGATTTTAATTTTTGAATGGAAGGAGACGCATTTTTATGCTCTCAAAGCAGATTATTTCAAATGGCTTCTAAGTATATTTATTAAGAAGTTTCCTTTCCTTCTAGAAGCGGATGCAGAAACAAGTGTTAGTGGACATATCTGGGCTTTTTGGTTTTTCATGTCTTTTAGTTGAGGTAGTCCGAAGAAAACATTATCTTTGTCTGAGTAGTCAATAAACCATTTTCCACCAAGAATTTTTCTGAAAGTTTCTCCAATGTATCTAGCGGCACCATCAACCATCTGACTGTTTGACATATTTTTAACTTCATCTGAAGATGAATAGTTCTGAAGTATCCAGTTTTCAATTGTGCATAAGGAGTCAATGGAGAAGTCGAGTTTACTCTTATCTTCCAATGAGATTCTACTTATAAATGAGTCTATGGCTGCATCCATATCCATCAGCCAAAACTCAAAATTTTCTTTCTTTTCGCTAATGGTCATTTACACTCCAATTCTATAATTTATTCCGGCAGACTCAAGTGATTCAATTAATGGCTTTGACGGTTGCTCTGCAAAAAACCATTCGATATCCCAGCCACTATCTACTAGCGATGCATCACGCCTTATTTCCCATAGATTAGCCTGATTTGCTGTCTGGTAACCAGTCTTAAATTCTATGCCCCTTAGATCTCCTATATCTGCGATGTCGAGACGTCGTGCATGAACTTCCCCATCAACTACAGTGTCAACAGTTTGCTCACGCTTTCCCCATCCGAGAGTTTTATGATAGTCATCGACTGCCTTATGGGCCTCTCTAGCCTTTGACATGTTGCTTTCGTAGACGTTGGACCACCGCTCATAATTCCATTCCCCACCTCTTTCCTGGTATTGCTGCCAACGTTCTGCCTTATGGTTATCTGAGCCAGGTGACATTGAGTCTTCGTTATCAGATAGTTTCATAGAGTAGGAACTGAAACTACTTTGTTTACTTTCTTTTTGTTGGTTTTTCCTAACTTGATCCTGTGATTCTATCGGACTGCTATCTATTGATGAGTTACTTTGAGAGCTACCCACTTGAGAGTTTACCGCTGCAGCATCCAATTCGCTGCTTTGTAAAAAGACGAGGGTGTCGCCGTTATGTATCGAATCTCTGCTCCCACCGTTCATCCGTAAGTGTTGCACTTATTATCTGAATTCTCGCCTGCGTTTCCTTGTCGGATTTAGGAAAAAACGCCGTGCGCAATTGTATTGAGGTGGTGTAAGCGTTGTTCTGGTAGCCGTAGTTAAGGGGTTTCTTTACTGGCATCAAAAACGATTTTTTCTTGGGTCGGGCTGTAAACAACGACGTCTTTCAACTTGGTCATATAGTCAAGAAGAATGACGACAATATCGTCGAAGTCGTTATTATGGTCGTTCGGAAAAAGAAAACTCATTCTAAGCATATGTGGAATAGGTGGCTTTCCTATCAACTCTTTGAAATCACTCTCAACACTTTCGTCATTGATGATAAAAGCCCCCACTATATACTTGCCATCTACCACAATATTCAAATAAGGCTCGTCAGAAAAAGGGTCTGACTCCACCTCATACCTAATGCGGTGATTATTTTTAAACAACTCTTTAATACTGGCGAAGTAAAAAGGGGGCTCATTTTTATCTGCGTTGAAGAATGCCTCAAAAGAATGACTCATGGTTACCTTAAAGAGCCCCCAAAGGGGCTTTAATCAAAATTTGGTTTGAGATAACCTTTTATTTCGTTTATGTTGGATGGAGTGATCTTCCATCTCTCATGATTATCAAATTCAAAGTCTATCTTTATCTTACCTGACCCTCTTTCAATCTGAACAAGCAATTGCTTAAATTTATGGCCGGATACGCTTTCAATGTGTTCCCTGAACTCTATGACTTTGTTGTCAATTGCCACAGGTTCGTCATCGATTTCTGCAATGCATGGTTCCACGTCATTACCAAGGTAAATGAATCCAGAGTTCGCGACATGGCCTTCACCAACATCGAAAATAATACTTACGCTGTCCCAGTCTTCGGTTGTTAAATCATCGGACTGAATGATTAAGCTTCCAATTTCAATGATATATCTGTTGTCAAATTTCATTACTAGGCCCCGTAGTTGTTCATATCATTCTTCTTCACTCGATCAAAAGACTCACCAGCTTTGTTTGAGAAGTTATGACGTCTTTTATATATTTTCTTGCCGGTTTTTGGATCGATTATTGAATAGCTTGCAATAATGTTTCCGGTCTAGATGAACCTTTTGGGTCAAGTTTTACCTTTAATCTAACTTCATAACCTTCTTTAGTCCAGTCAGCCCACTCATTCTCCATGGTTTTATAAACGCCACGGTTGAGGTTAGAATTTTGAGGAAACAAGTTCTTTATTCCCTGGTCGGACATAAAGCGGTGTCCGATCAAGTGACCGCCGTCATCATCTTCGAGTCTATCATCACCACCAACTGAACCTTGGAGTTTCGATTCTGTACTGGAGCGTTTTCCTGAATGAGTACTTTTTAATGTTGCCTCGACAGATATTGGGCGTCCTTGCTCGTCCTTCTTCGTAATAAGGTTCGTTTTTTCGGAAAACAATACACGGGTATTGTTTTTGAAAATGTTCTTCATTTCAGAAAATGTCGAACTTTCGTTTAATTCGGTGTCTTCTGGATTTAGGTATGCATGGAATGCATGAGTCATTTTTGACTCTCCCAACATATAGTCATTGGGAGAGTCCGTTCAAGCCAAATCTTTTGGATAAAAATCGTGATTTCTATAAATAGAATCATCTATATGATATAAGCGAGTAATTAATGCTGCTTCATAACACCAGTAACCGGTATATGTATTTTTTCCTTTGATATGTAGTTCATAGCCACCTCTTACTTTGAGCTCATCGTACCAAGAGTTTAAGTAGGAGAGCATTAGCTCTGCAGCGTTAGACTTATCAGCCTCTAAAACTTGCATTGCACCTAAAAAGGTTTTTGAGAGTAACTCGTTTGATTTCAGAGTATCATTTCCAGTTATGGAGTGAATGATATTATCTAAAAGTTTATCTTTTCCATAGTAGTTAACGAGCTCTAAATATCTAATTGCATCAGTACGTGTTGCATCATTTGCAAGAATAAAACAAAGGGATTTATAAGTTTCATTCAGTGATGAGAGTGAAAACTCCTCCCACTGAATTCTTTCATCTTGGCGCTCAGGTGGTAATTGATCTGCAAATTCTTTTTGTTTCTCTCTGTATTCTACAAGAAGCTTACAGTCATCAATTAGATTTGCAACATCATCACCTCGTGAGTATTTAGATTCGAGGAGAGAACGAATATCGTTAACTATACCATCCGCCAGTCTCATTTTTAAGCCAGCATCATCTTCCACTTCAATTTCTTCAATGTCTTCTGCTATGCATTCTTCTCTAAACTTGACCCTATCATCGAAATAACTCTTATCTTTAAACTTATCGCGAGTCATTTTTTATCTCCATTGACTTTGCTTGACTTTATAATATTACCATTTGAATCTAGCTTTGATAATCGTAAAGAGCCGTCTTTTTTGTTTCTAATAAGATACTTTTCGACGTCTCCTTTATTTCGTCTTAATCCTTTTTCAATCTTTCTTACTTCAGATTCATCTAGCCCAGCGTCTTTAAGTCTCTTGCTGGAATCGGCAGTAATCCAGCGGTCAGACATCTGTTTTCCGTCGTTAGTTTCACCTAACTTGGCTGTATTATATTTTGCTTCAACGATAGCATAGTCTGGCTTTGGGTGTAAATTTTCATAAACGCCATCAATTCCTGAGATGCCTGCTCGATATTCACCATTAGTATTCCCGATAGGAATAAAGCCGTTATCTAGCATTAACTGATGTGCGTTATACTCGCCAGCTGCGGCATTTCGGTGATTGGATGAATCAAATTGATCACTGAAGTCTGAGGGTCTTAAGATTTTTGGCGTACTTTGCGGAGTATTTTTTGACTCCTTTTGAGTATTCTCTCGAGGCTTCTCTTTAACTACAGTTGTATCAGTCCCTATATTTTCAGAGAAACCCGAACTCCCACTACTACTAATCGCTGCTGAATCTAGTTCGCTATTTGTAATGGTGGCTAGGATGGTTCCATTTTTTACTGAATCTTTGAATTTATTAAATGCTTCGTTAGCATTGCCGGGTTGAATATTGCCACTATTGTTCTTCAACCAAGCTTGCCCTAGTTTTTCTTGATCTTGAGAAGAAAAGTGTTCGAGAAAAGAATGATCTTTTTCGACATTAATAGGATCAGACACGTCTGGGCTTGTACTATCAACTAAGGCGTATGTAGTTCCATAAGTTGTAGTGGCTGTCACTTCCCATTTCGGCATGCTTTCAACCTTCTCAATCCTTGAGGTAAGGGCCTATGTTAGCTGGCGTGGTGGCGCTCTATAAAAGGGCTTTTTAATTTAAGGTATTGCTGTTACGCCAAGTGCTTGGGTAGTAAAGAAAAAGGCGCCGTATAGCGCCTTTTTCGGTTATTGGCTCAGCAGCCGGATGCCGTAAAGGCCACCGGCAATGGAGCCAGGAGCGGCTTCAAAGCGCAGGCGCATATGCGCTTGCTGCTGGGCCCAGTCCGGCAGGGCAAAATCTGTTGTAAAAAAGCCAGGGCCATGGCTGCCATCAAGGCTGATGTCGGCAAGGGGCTTGCCGTCCAGCAGCACCTTGAACTGGCGGTTGGCGTCCAGGCCAAAGAAGGTCAGGCGCAAGGTCTTGGCTTGGTGCTCGGGGTTATTGAGGCGGTAGCTGAACCAGCCAGTGGCGTCGCGCCAGTGCCGCTCCATATTGACCCCGGCGCGGCTGCCTTCCCCTTGAAAGTAATGATCGGCTTCCGGTTGCTGCTCGCCGGGGGCGATGGCATCGACGGTGATGTTAGCCAGTGCTTCCTTGGCCGCTTCCTTGGCTTTTTGCTTGGCCTTGATATCGGCAAGGCCCGCCGGGGTGCTGTAGGGCCAATAGACGATATAGCGCGAGTCGTGGATGCGAAAGAAAGGCTCCAAGGTCTCGGGGCCATCTTTTTTCGGGTAAATAAGGTCCTGGGTGGTGAAGGCCAATTTACCCGGCACCTTCTTGAAGTGGCCTAAAAAGTCGGTGCTGGGGGCGACAAACATCGGCGCCTCTTCCAGCGGGAATTTCTGGCCGTCGGCGATGTGGCCCATGCGCGAGTCGTCGGCAAAGATACGGCGTTTTTCCTTGGGATAAGGGTTGACCTTGGCGGCCAGCACGATGGGCCCGTAAAGCACCGAGTAATAGTTGGATTTGTCCGGCAGCTGCTCTAGCTTAAGGTGCATCGGCAGCACCAGCTGGATGCTGTCACCCTTTTTAAAGGGGCCTTTTAAGGTGAGGTAGGAGCCAGGCTTCGCTGCCACGGTTTGCACTTTACCGTTGACGGTTAGCCGCAGCGCGCCGGCTTTGACCCAGGTGGGGTAACGGAGCTTGAGCGCCTTGGTGGTGTCGGCCTCAATGCGGATATCCACTTTGTCGTCGTCAGGGAAGTGGGTGTTAAGGCGCAATTGCACGCCGCCCTCGCGCCAGTTGAGCTTGGAGGGAATAAAGAGGTTCACGTACAGACTGTCGGCGTCGCCGGCGTAGATCATGGCGCCGTATTTACTGTGGGTTTCGATGCCGGAGCCAACGCAGCACCACATTGCTTCGTCCACCTTGGAATACACCCGGTAATGCTCGGGGCGCATGGGGGTGAAGTACACCAAGCCGCCGTCGTGGGGGTGCTGGGTGGAGAGCATCTGGTTGTAGATGGCCCGCTCGTAGTAGCGCACGTACTCGGTGCAGCCTTTGCGCTGATACAAAAATCTGGCGAGTTTGAGCATGTTATAGGTGTTGCAGCTCTCGGGGCCTTCCACATCCTCAATCATGCTGGAAAAGTCGTCTTTGGGATTGAAGTGCTCGCGCACGCTGTTGCCGCCGATGGACACGCTGCGCTTGTCCACCACTTCATGCCAAAAGTAATAGGCCGCGTCGCTGTAGCGGCTGTCTCCTGACACCTCACCTATCCGCTCATAACCAATCACCTTGGGGATCTGGGTGTTGGCGTGCAGGCCGTCGAGTTTGTCTTGGCGGCGCTCCAAAGGCTCGAGGATGGTCTTTTGCGAGAAGCGGCGCGCTAATGTCAGGTACTTTTGCTGGCCGGTAATGGCAAAAAGGTCGGCAAAAATCTCGTTCATGCCGCCGTGCTCGGTCACCAGCATCTGCTGGACTTGGGCGTCGCTGAGGTTTTCGGTCAGCCAGCCGGCCCAGTCGCTGAGCTTTATCAGCATCGCCAGGGCGTCTTTATTGCCGGTGTATTGGTAAGCGTCGCGCAGCCCGGCAAAGAGCTTGTGCAGGTTATACCAGGGCACCCATTTGTCATTGAGGGTAAAAAGGTCGGCGCGAATGTCGCCGTCATGAATTTGCTGCCACATGGCGATGCCGCCAGGCACGCCGCCCAGATAACCGCTGCCGATTTGCCCCTGGCATTTTTTCAGCTCGGCCACCATGTAATTGAGGCGCGCAAGAATAGCCTTGTCGCCGGTAGAGGCGTACATCAGCGACAGTGCACTGAGATAATGGCCGCCCATGTGGCCGCCCAGGCCTTCTGCCTCCCAGTTGCCATAACTGGGTTTGGACACCGGCAGGCCAGCTTCACGCCGGTAAGGCGCCAAGAGGCGGTCGGCGTCCAGCTCCATCAGGTAATGGCGGTTGGTGTCTTCGGCGGTTTTAAAGGGGCTCGGCAGCAGCCGCACATCTTGCAAGGGCAGGGTGGTAACGGGGGCGGCATTGGCAAAAACAGGGGCAAGGGCCAGCGCCAGTAGCAGTTTTCTCATGGCGAACCTCAAAAAAAGCCCCGCCACAAGGGCGGGGAAATGAGTCGTGCTCGGGTCAGTCAGCGATGGCGGCGCTGCCGAAAACGGGCATGCCGTTTTCATCCCAGCGCAGCGGCTTGACGAAGGTGTGGCGGTTCGGGTCCCACAGGGGGTCGCCTTCAATCTCGGTGTAGGTGCGGGCGTGGTAGACCAACAGATCGGTCTGGCCGTCTTCACTAACGGTAAAGCTGTTGTGGCCGGGGCCGAAAATGTTGTGCTCAATGGCGCTGCCCAGCACCGGGGTTTGGGACTTGGTCCAGCTCTTAGGGTCTAACAGGTTACTGTTTTCATCGGCCCACAGCAGGCCCATGGCGTAGTTCTCGTCGGTGGCGCTGGCCGAATAGGTAATGAAGAACTTGCCATTGCGGTGCAGCACCGCCGGCCCTTCGTTAACCATAAAGCCGCGGCATTCCCATTCGAATTCAGGCACCGTCAGCAGTACCGGCTCGCTGGCAATGGCCCAGGGTTTGTCCATCTTGGCGATATACAGGTTGGAGTTGCCGGGGATGTCGTTGGCCTTCTGGGCCCACAGGTAATAGAGCTGGCCCTGGTGGCTAAAAGTGGTGGCGTCCAGGCAGAAGGTGTCGATGCCGGTATCGATTTGGCCCAGAAATTCCCAGGTGCCGGTCAGCGGGTTGGCATCTTCGCAGCGAATAACATACATGCGGTGCTGGAAGAGAGCGTCTTTGATTTCCCGGCTGGGGGCGGCGGCAAAATAGACGTACCAGGCGCCTTGGTTAAAGTGGATTTCCGGCGCCCAAATCAAATCCGAATAGGGGCCGGTATCCGGCTTATGCCACACCATCACCGTTTCGGCGTCTTTGAGGCCAGCAATGGTCTTGGCCCGGCGCAGCTCGATGCCGTCATAGGCCGGCACCGAGGCGGTGAAGTAGTAGTAGCCGTCGCTGTGCTTGTAGATAAAAGGGTCGGCACGCTGCTCGATAAGAGGGGTCAGTAAGGTCACATCGGCTCCGAAACTTACTTGGCGTTAATAAACTGGCGGTTCTCGACAGGGGCGGCCACCGCTTGTGGCTCGCTCTCTTCCAAAACGCCCTTTTTGATTTCCTGGTAGAAGCTGTCCGTTATCTTGTAGCGGTACATTAGGGCGCCCATCAGGAAGTGGAAGAAGCCGGGGATAATGGAGAGCATCAGGGCGATACCGTTAAGGGTAAAGCCGCTTTGTGCTTGGTCCGGCTGGTAGTTGAAGTAGGTCAAAAGCGAGCCCACCAAAAAGCCCGCCAGGCCCATGCCGGCCTTCTGGCAAAAACTGATGCCGCCAAATGCCAGGCCCGACACCCGCTTGCCGGTTTTGGCCTGGCCGTAGTCCACGGCTTCGGCAATGGCCGACCAGAACACCGGGGCGTGCAGATCCACCACCAAAGACAGCAAAAAGTAAACCACGAAGGCCAGCACCACGTCGTTTTGGCCCACCGCGAAGTACATCACGATGGAGATGGCGGCTACCGCTATCTGGCTGATGCGAAACAGTTTTACCTTGCAAAAGCGCTTGGTGATCCAGGTAGACACCACCATGGCGAGGATGGCAGCCACCACCCCGGTGGACAGGAACATCGACATCATCTTGGCGTCGCCGCCCAGGTAATACTTGGCGTAATAGGCCGCCACCGAGCCGCGCACCACATAACCGATGGTGCCCACCACGCACACCGCGCAGAGAATAAGCCACTGGTCGTTCTTCACCAGCAGCCGCAGTTGCTGGCCGAATGGCTTGTGCTCGACCTTATGCTCAACTCGCTCGGTGGTGGTGAAAAAGCAGAACAAAAACAACAAGGTTGCCATCAGCGCCATGATGCCCATGGCGGCCTGGTAACCGGCGGCCACCTGGTCTTTACCGCCCCAGCTCTCGGCCAGGATAGGTACGATGATGGTCACCAAAAAGGCCGCTATCTTGGCAAAAAACAGCCGGTAGCCGTTGGCGGAGAGGCGTTCTTTGGGGTCGTCGGTCAGTACGCCGATGATGGAGATATAAGGAATGGTGACCGCGGTAAACATCAGGGTCACAAAAATATAGGTGGCGTAGGCCCACACCAGCTTGGCGTTGTAATCCCAATCGGGGGTGGAGAAGGTTAAAAACACCGCGATGCCAAAAGGCACCGACACAAACAGGAAGTAAGGGCGGTAGCGGCCCCAGCGGGTGGTGTAGCGGTCGGTGATCATGCCCATCATCGGGTCAGTAAAGGCATCGACAAAGCGCACCAACAGCAGCAACAGGCCCACATCCGAGGCCTTCATGCCGAACACGTCGGTATAAAAGTAGGTGATGATCAACATCATCGACGACATCACCACGTTCACGGCCATGTCACCGGCCCCGAAGCCGACCTTTTCCAGTACCGACAGTTTCTGGGTTTTCACACCGCTTCCCCCAAGTTGTTTTAACCATTCGATCCCTTGTATAAATGCTGCTTTACGGGGTCGTAATGGCGTAGGGTTGATTTTGTTAACGTGTACGTAAGGTCGTATCGTATTACTTAATGGTTTGGGGCGCAAGCCTGCCTGATTGTCCCGCTGAGTAGTCTTGCTGGATTTCTACTTTTTCTTTTAAGTCTGATAGTTACTGTGTTTTTTGTTGGCGCTCTCGGGGCGATGGCGGCATTTTTAACCCCTTGAGGGTTGACGCTTAAGGCAACGGGCAGCCTTGCCATTGCCGGTAACACAGGTAGACTCACTGTGATTTAAAAGTAATACAATATTAACAGGAGATGTTATGCAGCCCCGCCTCCCTCTTATCCGCTCCCTGGCCGCCGCTTTGCTGCTGGGCTTGGGTGCCAGCGCCTGTGCCCAGCAGGTCAGTATTCACGACCCGGCCATGGCCAAAGACGGTGACACCTATTACCTGTTCTCCACCGGCCCCGGCATTACCGTCTATGAATCCAAAGACATGGTGCACTGGACCCTCGACGGCCCGGTATTCAAGCCCGAGCCCACTTGGGCTCGCACTGCCATTCCCAACTTTGCCGGCCACCTGTGGGCGCCCGATGTGGTGCACCATGACGGCAAGTTTTACCTGTACTACTCGGCGTCGGCCTTTGGCAAAAACACCTCCGCCATCGGTGTGACGGTGACTAAAACCCTGGATATTCATAGCCCCGACTATGGCTGGCAGGACCAAGGCATCGTGCTGCAATCGGTGCCGCACCGGGATCTATGGAACGCCATCGACCCGCAAGTGGCCTTCGACGATAACGGCACCCCCTGGATGAGTTTCGGCTCGTTCTGGGACGGCATCAAGCTGGTGAAACTGGATAAAAGCCTCACCAAAATCGCCGAGCCCCAGCAGTGGTATTCCCTGGCCCGGCAAAAGCGCCCCGCTTTTACCCCTGACAGCGAAGCCGGCCCCGGCGAGATTGAAGGGCCCTTTATCTTCAAGCATGACGATTACTACTATCTCTTTGTTTCCTTTGGGCTTTGCTGCCGTGGCGTCAACAGCACCTACCACCTGGCGGTGGGCCGCTCCAAGGTCATTACCGGGCCTTATCTGGATAAAAGCGGCAAAGACATGGCGGATGGTGGCGGCACCGTATTCCTTAAGGGGAATAAGGCTTGGCCGGGCCTTGGCCATAACAGCGCCTATCACTGGGATGGCAAAGACTATCTGGTGTTCCACGCCTATGAAGCGGCCGACAACGGCCTGCAAAAGCTAAAAATCGCCCCCATTGAATGGCAGGACGGCTGGCCCACCGTCGACCCAAAAGTGCTGGATAGCTTTAAGAGCCAACTGGAGCCCTGAGTCCCCGCGCCCCTTCGTCCGTGGAAGGGGCTTTTTTTGGTCAGACCAGTCTGGCAAGCTGCATCCTGCTTCACAATCCTCATCTTTACGTTCACGGCATTCCCAAAAGGTTAACTTTGGGGTTGAACCTGATAACAGTTCTTCTTACACTCCACTCATATAGTAATACAAATGTGAATTTGGTTGCCGCGGCAGGCAACCTGGCTTACCGGGCTTGAGGCGCAGCGCCTCGCCCCGGCAGTGGAATGTGGGGAGTAACCAAAAGCATGTCAGCACCGAAGGTAGCCGTTTTGAGCCTGGCCATGGCGCTAGCCCTGGGAGGTTGCAGTGCCAGCCAGCAGCAAAGTACTGCTTCGTCCGACGTGGCCAAGGTCGATGGCAGCTTTACCAACCCCATTTTCCCTAACGGGGCCGATCCTTGGCTTGAGTACTTCGACGGTAACTACTACCTGACCACCACCACCTGGAGCTCCCAGTTGGTGATGCGCAAATCCCCAACCCTGGCTGGCCTCAAAGATGCGCCGCCGGTTTATCTGTGGTCAGAAACCGACCCTAAAAGTTGCTGTAATTTCTGGGCTTTTGAATTTCATCGCCTCAAGCGCCCCGAGGGCTACCGCTGGTTTTTGATGTTCACCTCCGGCAAGCAGGAAAACTACGACGGCCAGCATCTGTCGGTGCTGGAAAGCGCCGGTGACGACCCCATGGGCCCCTACAGCTACAAAGGCTCGCCCATGCCGGGTACCTGGAATATCGACGGCACCTACCTCGAACACGGCGGCAAGCTCTATCTGCTGTGGTCCGAATGGGTGGGTGACGAGCAGCGCAACTTCATCGCCGAGATGAAAAACCCCTGGACCATCACCGGCCCCAAAGTGGTGCTGACCCGGCCTACCCAGCCCTGGGCCCAGTCCGGGCGCAAGGTCAATGAAGGCCCGGAAGTGCTTAAGCACGATGGCCGCACCTTTGTGATTTACTCGGCCAGCTTTTGCGACACCCCCGATTACAAGCTGGCCCAGATTGAGCTGACCGGCGACAACCCGCTGGACCCTAAAGCCTGGACCCATGCCGCCCAGCCGGTGTTTGAGCGCGGTAATGGCGTGTTTGGTCCCGGTCATAACGGCTTTTTCAAATCCCCGGATGGCAAAGAAAACTGGCTGGTCTACCACGGCAACAGCAAGGAAAGCGAAGGCTGCGGCCTGACCCGCTCCCTGCGTGCCCAGCCCTTTGGCTGGCATCAAGACGGCAGCCCCGATTTTGGCCAACCCGCCTCCGAGCAAACTTTGATAGCCGCGCCCAGTGGCGAGAACGGCCCGTTGACGGTAGTGCCGCAAGGGGCAACCTGGCAGCTCAGCCAAAACGGCAAACTCCTTGAAGGGCAAAAAGCCTGGGTGCTGGACCCCACGCTTGCCGGCCAGTATCGCCTTGCAGACAGCCAAGGCCGGTTTTTGACCGGCCAGAGTTGCGGCGCGGCGCTTCAACCCTGGCAAAACCTCGCTTGCCAACAATGGCAGCTTGGCGCCGGTAAAGACGGCCTGATTAGCCTTAGTCAGCAAGGCCAATCCCTTGGCCAGTGGCAGGCTCTGCCACTGGGAGCGGTTGCCCTGGTGTCGGCCCAGAGCGGCAAGGTAATGAGCCTTGCCAAGGGGCAGTTGGTGCAGCGCGCTTATGACCAAGGCCAAGACCAACGCTGGCAAGTGAAAGCAGCCGACAGCGGCTATGTGCAGCTTTCACCCGAAGGTAGCCAGCAGTGCCTGGCAGTAAAAGACCAATCCCTGGCGGCTGGGGCAGCCGTGGTCATGGCGGCCTGCGGCGGGCCACAAAGCCAATGGTCGATGGATTTGAAAGGAGATGGCGCGGTGCAGTTTATCAACCGCCACAGCCAGCAGAGCCTGGATCTGGCCAGCTGCGCCCTGGCCGATGGCGCCGCCATTAACCAGGCGCCGGCAACCGACGGGCGCTGTCAGCACTTTTTTGTGCGCCGCCCCTGATGAGGAACAGCAAAATGCACTTTACGCCGCCTTAAGAGGGCTTTGGTAAGGCTGTATTTGTCAGTGAAGAAGGCTTTACCCATCTCATGGTGGGTAGTGCCTTTTTTTGTGATTTTAACTTCATAAATAATTGAAAATATTACAAATAAATGTTGAAAATTTAATCTTCATACAATACTTTTTATCATTAGCAGCAAACAAAAAGTGTGCAGGCAAAGACCTGCGGTTACAAAAACCTGTTGGGGGAACGAATGTTCAAGAAAAGCATGTTAAGCGCCTCTGTCGCGCTGGTGCTGTCGTCCATGGGTGCCATGGCCGCCACACCGGAGGACGACCAGGCCCTGGCCCGCAATGCCGCTGTTTCGGCAGATCAGCAACAGCCCGATGGCCCGGCCAATAAAGCCAAGAAAAAAGAAGATGACGATACCGAGGTCATTGAAGTCACCGGTATTCGTGGCAGTTTGAACAAGTCCATGGCCATCAAGCAGCAAAGCGTGCAGGTGGTGGACTCCATCGTTGCCGAAGACATCGGCAAATTCCCGGATAACAACCTGGTGGAAGCGCTGCAACGGGTTACCGGTGTGCAGACCACCGACCGTGGGGGCGGTGAAGTCAGCACCGTGACCATCCGCGGCCTGACCGATGTAACCACCACCGTCAACGGCCGCCAGATCTTTACCGCCGCTGGCCGCCAGGTGGCGGTGGCAGACATTCCCGCCGCCCTTTTGAAAAGTGTGGATGTCTACAAAACCCGTGGCGCCCACCAGCTCTCCAGCGGTATTGCCGGGCAAATCGACATCCACACCCAGCGCCCCTTTGACTTTGACGGCAGCAAATTCGTGCTGGCCGCCCGTGGCGTTTATGCCGACCAACCGGACAAAACCGACCCTGTCGTCAGCGCCCTGGCCAGTAACCGCTGGGACACCAACATTGGTGAAGTAGGCGCCCTGGTGAACGTTTCTTACGCTCGCACTCACTATCGCGACCAGAACGTGACCCCTGGCGCCGTGGTGCCGTTTCGGGCCGATGATCTGGTGCGTATCTTTGATGGCTGGCCAAAAGGCTTGGATAACGGCCTGCCCAATGCCGCAGGATCGACCTTTAATCTAGAAGACAGTGAAGGCAACGTTACCGAAGCCGACGTGCCTTATGTGCTGTCTCGCGACGCCATCTTTGAGAACGATCTCAACGGCAAGCGCGAGCGCCCGGCGTTTAATATCTCGCTGCAATGGGCACCGAACGACAAATCCCAATACCTGTTCGAGACCTTCTACAACGGTTTTCGCAACGAAAGCTTCAACTCCATGTTGTTCAGCTATGTGGATTGGTGGGGCGACTTGGCCAATACCCCGGCGCCCACCTACTACGACGGCACCAATGTCGTGAAATCCCGTATTGTTGGTAGCCCAGCGGTGTGGAGTAGCGGTGATTACACCAAGAGCAAGACCGACAGCTATGTCTATGCCCTGGGCGGTAAGTGGGACATCAGCTCCGATTTTCAGCTGAAATCCGAAGTGGTCTACCAAACCAGTAAGTACAAGACCGACTTTGTGGCGCTTAGGGCCAATGCCATCGGTATTCCCAACGTCGCGGTAGACTTTAACGCCGACAACGGCCTGCCTGCCTGGGCCTTTGTGCAAGACGACTATCAAACCCGGGTAAACCTGCAAGATGTGCCGTGGAACCTGGCACAGATGTACGACAACGGCGGCAAGGACGAGGGCGATTCCATCGCCTGGACCATGGACGGCGACTACCTGCTCGATGCCGGTATCTTTAACCGCCTTAAGGCCGGGGTGCGTTATGAGCGCCGCGGTGCCGAGAGTTATGCCCGAGGTGCTGATGGTGACTTGTCTGCCAGCAACACCGCCCTTGCCGACGACATGACCTACATCAACCCCAGCTTCTTTGACGGCGAAGCCGATGTGCCCAGCGGCTGGGTAGTGGCCAATGGCTACAACCTTTATGACCAGCGTGATGCTTACCGCAGCCTGTATGGCTTTAGCCCTTACGATTTGGTGCTGCAAAAGACCTTTGATATCACTGAGAAAAGCTACGCGGCCTATCTGGAAACCGACTTTGACACCGACTTGTTCGGGCACCGGGTCGATGGCGAAATGGGGGTGCGTTACGTCAAGTCGGATACCGACATGACCTTCAACACCTACACCAAGCAACAGGATGACGATGGCAACCGCCTGCCCACCACCATGGTGTCGAAGGACGGTAAAACCAGCAACGACAAATTGCTGCCCAGCTTTATCGGCCGCTTTTATATCACCGACGATCTGATGGCGCGTTTTGCCTACACCGAAACCCTGCGTCGGCCCGAATTTGGCCAACTTAACCCGCACATCACTAAGCAAAAGCCACTGACTAACTCCGATACCGGGGATGCGTCGGGCGGTAACCCCAATCTGAAACCCGTGGAGTCGAAGAATTATGACTTGTCTCTTGAGTGGTATTTTGGAAAGGGGAATGCGCTTTACGGGACATACTTTAAACGCAAAATCGATGGCCTGGTTTATGACTCGTTGAGTTTGTACACAGCACAGGACCCGACGGACCCTGCTCCTGTTGATTACATCCTGAGCCGACCGGATAACACCTCCAACGGTAAGCTCGAAGGGATTGAATTGGGTACTGTCTACTTCCCGGATGGCCTACCATCTTGGCTTGATGGGATTGGCATCCAGGCCAGCGCCACCTTCCTCGATTCCAGCCAGGATGTGCCGCAGTACAACATCACTACTGGCGAGAAAATAGGCTATATCAGCCGCGATATGTTTGGGGTGTCCAAGAAGTCCTACAGCACGGTGCTGATTTACGAGCACGGCCCCATTGATGCCCGCCTGTCCTACGTATGGCGTGACAAATGGTTGAATAACTACGAGGCCGCACAGTTCGCCAACCCGCGTGGTGTGTATCGCCGCCCCGAGCAGAGCCTGGACTTCCAGCTCAGTTACAACGTCTCCGACAACCTGATGGTGACCCTGGACGCCACCAATCTCACCAAAGAGATTTACAAGTCCTACTATCAGAACGAAGACATCTACAACTTCGGCAACTCGCTCTACAGCCGCACCTTTGCCCTAGGGATCCGTTACTCCCTGTAAGGCAAGCACCAATAAAAAGCCCCGCAATTGCGGGGTTTTTTTGTTGCCAGAGCAGATGGCTTGCCAGGGGCCGGTGGCAGGGTATGCTAGGGCTTGGGCTGATTTGGTGTAACGGTATGACCTTAAAGCAGTTAAAGGCGTTTTTGGCGGTGGCGCAAACCCTTAACTTTGCTGCTGCCAGCGAGCTGGTGTTTCTCTCCCGCCCGGCCTTGAGCCTGGCAATCAAAGAGCTGGAAGCCAGCCTTGGCGGCGCCCTTTTTACCCGCAGCACCCGCAAGGTGGCTCTTACCCCGGAGGGCAAACTCTTTTTGCCCATGGCCCGGCGCATCGTGGTGGATATGGAAAACGCCGAAGACACCATGCGCCACTACTTCACCCTGAAAAGCGGCAAGGTGGGCATTGCCGCCATGCCCTCGGTGTCGGCCACCTTGCTGCCGGGAATGCTGGTGGCCTTTCAGCGCCGCTACCCCGATGTGCATGTGGCCGTGCATGACGTAATCAACGAACAGGTGCTGGACAGGGTACGCAGCCACGAGGTGGAAGTAGGACTGTGCTTTGCCCCCGAGTTTTTGGGCGAGCTGGCGTTTACCCCGCTTTACCAAGACCGCTTTGTGGCCGTGGTGCCAGGGCAGAGCGAGCTGGCCGGCGCCAGCTCTTTAACCTGGGCGCAGCTGTGCCACTACCCCTTTGTTGCTTTGCAGCGCCCCTCTGTGGTGCGAAGCCTTATCGAGCAGCAACTGGCTCTGACTCACCAGCGGCTGGAGGTAGCCTTTGAAAGCCACCAGTTGAGCACCTTGGGCAAAATGGTGGCGAGCGGTTTGGGGGTGAGCATAGTGCCAAGCATTTGTATTGATGACATGCAGGCGCTGGGTTGCCGCTGCCTCGCCCTCGATGAGCCGAAAATTGCCCGCGGCATCGGCATTGTCACCCTGGCCGACACCAGTTTGTCGGCTGCCGCTACGGCTCTTGTTGAAACCATCCGCCAGTTTGATATCACCCAAACCGGAGGTTAGCTGTGGGCGTGAGCCTGGCCTTTTAACCTGAAGCGAAGTTTTAGGTGCTGCGCGGGCAAGGTGGCGTGATAGCCGTTGATGCTCAGCGGCTGGTAGCGCCATTGCTTGAGTGCCTCGGCAGCGGCGCCGTCGAAAACGCCCCGAGGTTTAGCGTCGGCTATATGAATGTTCACCGGCACTCCGTTCGGGTCGATGTCAAAGGCCATTTCCACAAAGCCTTCAATACCTTTCGCTGCCGCTGCTGGCGGGTAGTGCGGATCGATACGGCGCAGCACTTTGGGGTAAAACAGCTGGTAGTCGGTGATATCAAACCCCAAAGCATTGCGATAGCCCTTGAGGTTTAGCACCGCGTCTTTTGGCTCAGCCAATACAAATTCTTTATTGCTGCAAAGAAAGCTTGGGAAAGCATGGAATAGAAAATCGCTGCTTAAGCGGTAATCACACATATAACGGTCATGCTGGTGTTGCTTTTCAAAGCGGGCGGCCTCTTGGTAAGGGCTGCCTGTAAAGCGGGTAATAAGCGCCGGCAGACCTTGAGCCAATGCCAACCATATTAGAAACCACATCATGGGCGGCACCATAAGCATGGCTAAGAACTTCATGACATCGGGAGTGCCTGCTTTCACCTTGGCGCGCCCGGAAATAAAGGCCCACCAAACCCAGAATGTCAGCACCACCGACAACAGCAGCGTTAACCGAACACTGTAAAAAGCCAGTTTGTCTGATGGGACAAAATCAGCGTAAATGCCCCAAATACCCAGGGCTACAACCGGATACCACAGAGCTTTTACCCACAGGGCGACAGGGGGGCGTTTGGCGGGAGTAGTGACAGAATCCATGCTGATACCTCTTCCTTCGTCAGCAGTAATTTCCATGTCTACTTTATTTGTTGGCCGGTTTAAAGGCTGGATAGTAGTTTTATAACAAGTGCTTACAGATTTTTCGCCACAAACTGCGCCACAGGTAGCGCCGCGCCACGCGCATTGAAGTGCCCGTCCAGCTCATAAGCCATTCGTTCCAATGGGGCCTGGTCATAACCATGCTGGCCAAGCTCTGCCATATAACGGGCAATAAAGCCTTCCTGACCCAGTTGCAGCCACTGCTGCACATGCACCAGTTCGTGAAAATGGGTGCGCAGCGACGCCATGGCGGCTGGCGTGATGTAGTAGGTATCAACGTAGGTAATGGCGCTGGCGGGCATATCGATAAAGTCGCTAAAGCCTGCCGCTCTTAGCTCGGGGTAGTCGGGTTTGGGCAGATGTTCTGTTACCACGTAGTAACTGCTTGCCAGAAACTCGGGTGAGTAAAACCCGGTGAATGGGCCACTAAAGCGGCTGCATGGCAGGCGCTGATGGGCAAAGTGCTGGTTGGTGGCGGTTATCCATTGACTGATCAGGTGGACCATCCATTCTCCTGGGGTGAGTCGCACTGGCTAAGGGCTTGAAGGGCCGCCAGGGCCAGCTCGGCCTTGGCGGTGGGCACAAAGATGTGGTCGTGATAGTAACCGGCCACCACATTGGCGCTGATGCCATGCTGGGTAAGGGTAGTGGCAAAGGCGGCGGTTAGCCCCACCGCTTCGAGGCTGGAATGCACATTAAGGGTAATTTGCCGGTAAGGGGGCGATGCCGGCAGGCCATGGGCGGCGGCGGTGGCAGCGTCCAAGATAAGGGTCAGCCCTTCGGCTTCAATAAAGCTGGCGAGTGGCGACAAGGAAACGTAATCGGCAAGGCTGCCGGGCAGGGTGCAAAACACAAAGTCCCCGGCCTTAAGCTCGGGCGACATGGATTTAAGCAAGGTTTCAAGGTGGGTAATGCCACTCACGGCGGGCTCCTTTGGGGGGAATTTATCGAATACTTTTTCACCGGCTCAGTGTACTATGCGCCACCCTCAGCTTCAGGCGCTGTATTGCATGTCTCGCACCGCTCTTTATACCGACCTTTCCGGCTATTACGATCTGATGTGTGCCGACATCAACTACCAGGCGCAAAGCCAGAGCCTGCAACGGCTGCACCACATTTTCGGCAACCAGGGCACCCGCCACCTGGACTTGGCCTGCGGCACCGGCCCCCATGTGCGCCACTTCCTGGATGCAGGGTTTGACAGCAGCGGCCTCGACATCAACCAGCCGATGCTGGATTTAGCCGCCAAGCGCTGCCCCGAGGCCCGTTTTACGCTGCAAAACATGTGCGATTTTGAGGTTGAGGCGCCGCTGGATCTCATCACCTGCTTTTTGTATTCCCTTCACTACTGCGATGGCATTGCCAATCTCAAGGCCTGTATCGCTCAGGTACACCGGGCTCTGGGTAGCGGCGGGGTCTTTGCCTTTAACGCCGTAGACAGGCTGAAAATCGACAACAGCTCATCGGTGAGCCACAGCGCCAGCCAGGACGACGCCCTTTTCTGGTTCCGCTCCGGTTGGCACTACGGCGGGGAAGGGGAGCGCCAATCCCTGCGCCTGCATATCGAGCGCCACCACCAGGGGGATATCGCCTTCTGGCAGGACGAACACCCCATGGTGGCGGTGACTTTCGCCGAACTTGAGGCTTTGCTGGCGCCGCTATTTGAGGTGCATATCTTCGAGCACGACTACGACAAGATACTGCCCTGGGACCAGGCCTCAGGTAACGCCATCTTTGTTTGCGTAAAACGCTGAACTCACCGTTGCGCCAATAAAAAAGGCCCTTGTGTGCCTTTTTTATTGGCAAGCTCAGTGCTGGGCCTGAAACGGCAACTTACCCACCAGCATGTCCTTGTACATCACCCAATCCCCCATCAGGCTGTATAAGGGGTGGCTAAAGGTCGCCGGCCGGTTCTTTTCAAAGAAGAAGTGCCCCACCCAGGCAAAGCCATACCCCGCCACCGGCGTTAAGCCCAGATACCACCACTGCTCGGTCACCGCCGCTGCCAACACCAGCAACACCACCACCGTCGAGCCCCAAAAATGCAGCTGCCGACAAGTCTGGTTACGGTGTTGCTCAAGATAAAAGGGGTAGAAATCTTTAAAGGATTGGTACTTGCTCTGCATAACCTGTTCCCTGTTTTTATAGTGTGTTTATTAGGGTAGTTGATCCTTCGCCTGTGGTCTTAAAGACTTTTTAATCAGTGGCTTATAGAGATTTTCTGCTGGGCTGACACTCATTGAATACAGGAAAATTGCACTTCAGACTTAGGAAAATTACCCATCACAAAAGGCGGCTGTGCATCTATCACTTGAATAACCTTTAACTCTTTATGCTGCGATTGGCAGTACGCTGCGGCTTCCTTCAAAGCATCGGCTTTTAACGTACCCATGCCAGTGAACCCCGTTGCAGCTTGCCTGGAGACCATATAGGTATTATCACCCATGGGAATGACACCGGAATTTTGAGCGCATCCTGATAGGAAAACCAAGAGTATCAACAGCAGAGACTTCCTCATCGCACATCTCCTTTTGAAGTAACTGTTCCAGTTTTTGAACGCCAGGGTTCGCCCCGGCAGGTGAGCAACTTTCTTGCTTGGCCAAGAACAGCGAGAAAAAGGGAACCCATCCAATCATGGCGAAGTTGCCTCGCGAAAACTCGCCTTAAAAGACCCCTCTCTTGATAAAGGCTTCGGCCATGACACGTCCTCGTAACGTAGTCGGCCCACCGATAAAAGCCGCTTAACCCCTCACAGCACCACGCTCACATACCCTCAGCAGTCGCTGATCGTATCGCTTGCCTTGGATTTGCGTTTTTAACGGCAAAACGTGGCATCAGAGCGAAGTAAACATCTTCAAGGCTGATTAATACTGCACTGTCGATGCAATACGAGAACTGGACTTTTGTTACTCAGAAGGTGGATGTCCTTTATTTCTAATTGAAGGCCAATGTGCGGCAGACAAGCACCGATAGCTTTGGTTTAGATGCCTGCCTGCAAAGAGCGCTCGACTCTTTCATCTTAATTTTCTGATTTCGACACTTCCTTGGATTTATTCAGCATTGCAATGCCAGAAAACAAACCCCAAAAGAATATCCCGATACACGCAATAAAAATACCTACCCCTACAGGGGAGCCCCAGCTAAACCATGAAATATACATATATTCTCCTTGTTGTATTTAGATAAAATATATCTAGTACGTTGGTAACCTTAGGTTTTTATTTTATCTAGTAGCCAAAGATGGTGAGGTATAGAGCAATAGGAATTGATAATTAATATATTGGATGCCACAGTCACTTGTTAGCCGCCTTTTCTCCAGGCCCAAAAATCAAATTCTAGTTTGGTTGCGCCTGCACTCTGGCAGAAGTTTCCAATAATTTCTTGGCAAAGTTCGTATGTGCTTGCGTTGTGTATGTCTCCCATGCGCGGATTGCTAATGGGTAGGCACTTGCTGTAACAAATATTGATTTTATTTAATGTTTGGCTATCTAGTGCGCATGAGGCATATTTGGTTAGATGCGCCACAAAGCTTTTATCTTGGAACTCAAACTGGCTTAGCCATTTAATGTATAGATCGACCAGTTTGTATGTGTGTGCGAAAGAGAGACCTTTGTCTTGAGCTTTATTCCATTGAGAGCTTAAAGGAATTGCGGTATCAGAGTGCCATTTTTTAAAGTTGCTCTCCGTGGAGACGGCGGCAGAAGGTTGTGCCTTTATTATTTTCTCTGTGTATGGTCTTGCCCACTCTTGGAATATGCTGCTCGGAGGTTTTGTGAAGCCTCGATAAGCTCGAAAAGTGTTTCCTTCCACGCCATAAGATAGGTCGATATTTTTTGTATTTTTCTTACCAAAATTCTTCCTGATATCAGTAAGGCACTTTTTGAATTCTGACAGCTGGGTTTGGTCAATGTATTTGATCAAGCTAAAACTCCTCAAGGTGGCTAACGCCGTGCTCTGCGGAAATTTAAGAGCGCTAGCGAGCAAATTTTCCGTAGCAGCGCCTTGTTAAATTGCATGTACCTGCATATCCATTTTGATTGACTTTGCTAGCCCACCCAAGTCACCATAAATAGTCTTTGCATTTATATTCATCTTCCTTAAAAGAGCATAAATATTTTCATACATTTCATTAGGGATGATGAATTTTATTATTTCAACATTTTTATACATATCATTAGAAAGAAGGTCTTCTATTCTTTTTTCTTTATCACCAGAAATTAAAAATGTTCCTGATTGTCGATCAATTCTGGCATTTAATTCAAGAGGCTCGGTAATCCAAACAACCTCATAAGAAAAACGGTCAACTACATCATCAAAAAGCTCATCTTGCTTGCCAATAATTTCATGTCTAGTTTTCTTAAAGCTTGAATCACGTCTGGAAATATAAGCCAATGATTCATCCATGATCGAGTTGTAATCAATAGCGTATATAGCAAGATCATTTTTCAGTAGAGGGTTGTATGCTTCCAGAGCAAAATATAAAGCGACATAAGGGCTTTCGGTGAAATCTATCAGACGTGTTGGAGCGCCATAATGCTGCATTACGGATAGCCAAGCTAATTTACTTTTTGGCTCATGTTCGCTGCCATTGTAAATATGATACTTCGATTTGAATAAATTCAAGTAGTGATCCTCGAACTTCCGAGCTAGTTCGGTTGACCATTTTTTGCCAATGGTACGTTCAAGAGTTGACTCGAGCTTCCAACTGGCGTCAGCATGCCCTCTGAAGATAAAATTATTAGGCAATTGATTCAATGAGCGAATTAGATCTTCTGAATCTTTAATTTCAGTTTCATTGATCATCCCCTAACCCTCATATATTCAACTTGCATTTGTTCCAACACTTGCAAGATTGACGCATCTTCATCGACAGTTACTACAACAGCATCTCCTTTCATTTTAATGTTTTTGGCCTTTACACCTTCAGAAGGAACCACTCTAGCAGAAGCTGTATTTCCGGTTGCAGCAGTCGATTTTGCTACAGATTCAGCAACGTCTTCGTTCAACGCTTCGCCAACCACCTCTAGGGTTCCTGATACTGCCCCCATACTTTGTGCATATACAGAAAGCGGTTTTTGAAAAAGTTCGTCTGCATCAATAGGGTTAGGACCAGTAAATGTTGCTCTAAATTTTCTAATTGAATATGCTCCTCGAAGTTTATCCAAGAAGTCTTCTGGATCAGGAATTACGTCAACTCTTACATCTATACCTGATTCAATCGCAGTATTAGTAGTTAAAAGCAAGTCCTTAATACGCCTAGCAATACTTGATGCATTTGGAGCGAGTTTCGATTTTTTTGAAATACCAAGTAATCCAATTTTGGCATCAAAGATAACAATTGTATAAGGAGCAGAGTCATCTAATTCATCTAGAAAGTCACCAGTTTCTTTATTAAATTTTTCAAAAGTGGTTTTTGTTGTTCTTCCCACTGCAAATGAACCGGAGGAATACCCTATCATTTTGACATTACCTAAGTGCCACTCGCTGCCACTAGATAGTGAATAATTTGGTTTATCATGTATGGAACTAAGAAATAGTTCCATCGAAGATTTGTTTTCAGCAAACAAAGGTAGTTGAGCAGGTTTAATAAATTTTGCTCTATAAAGATGATATTCACGAGCTCCCAATGCTGAATCTCCTATTGACGTCCAGATGCAATTTAACGCCCGCATTTGCGGCTGGTTTGGAGCGCAGCAGAAAACCAGTCCGGCAACATGCGTTTGTTAGCCTGGTATATCTGCATTATTGGGTCCTTCAGATAAAGTGCCAGAAATGAGGATCGAATGCCCCCAGAATAAATCACCATCATTATGCCAAAAATCAAACTCTCCATCTGGGTAGACAGTAATAGATTCAAGTTTCATTGCATTGGTAAAGTCTGAAGCTGTTAATTCCCCTTGACCATCCATCAGCCAGTTGTCATTTTTCAACTCAAGAAGTTCCGAAACAGCGTAATCTGTTATTTTCTTTGACCAATTACTAGCGTCGCCGCACAGAGCCTCTAGAGTCTTAAGACTCGAATCCGGTGAGCCGTCTTCTCTATCCAACGAAGCGGATATTCTAATTTGCTCTCCCATCCAATTCATAGTGCCTTCAAACCAGTCTACAGATCGATCAAGAACTAGAGTGCCAAACTCAGGATGTGTAATTTCCACAGGTTCCTTAAATTTTTCGAGCACAGCTTTTAGTTCAGCATCATCTGGTGTATCCAAAATAGATATGAGCTGGGCTCTTGCATCACCGAATGGACTATTTTTAGACAACTTCACTGCAAATTGGACTAAAGATTCTCTCTCGACATTAGCACGAATATCTTCTAGCTCACCATCAGCTAGGTTCTTTGAAAGAATAAGTTTTGAATCATTAATCTGCCCCCCAAGCTCCTTCCAGGCTATTAGAGATAGGTTTAAGGACCAATACTTATCGGAAGGAACCTTTCCAGCTCCAGGTCCATTAGCTCCAACAACTCCAGTTATAATTGTTTCTGGCAAATCAACAAACTCTTTTTCCAGCTTTTCTTTTTTTATGGCTGCTTCTTTGAATATATCTTCCATCTACTTAAATTCCAATAAGGCTAACAATAGTTATAAAGCCGGCTCGTTTTCACTCATCAGATCACTTTGAGTGTCGGTTTTAACCATCTGATTTTCCAAACGATATCTGCGACCCTACTTATCGTCTTGCGTGAAAACGCGCCGGCTTCTTTTGCTGATTGGACCGGCTTCTTATCTTGAAGTCGGACCTCATTACTAACTTATATTAATCAATACCTTGTAGACACCCTATCGGAATATATGAGCCAAGGATGCGTAATAAAGGTGCCAGATTGCCAAACCTCGACTGGATATACTGTATACCCATCCAAAAATCTGAACGAAACTGCGTACCCAGCAAGAATCTGCCGAGCTCGCTGGTTTAGGGTTCTTGGAGCCCATTTAAGTGGAGCGCCTTACCGCCGGGAGTGTGAGCTGGCACGAGGCATGGATGCGAGGCGGCCAGCTTGGTTGAGCGGAAGATGCGTCGGGACACGCATGTGCAGCGGTCAGCGGCAAACGACTAGAGGGAAGGACGTCGCGTAACGCCTGGGCGGTGCCTTTGGGTGGGCAGCCCTGCTGACTTTGTGCGAAAACAAAGTACCTCGCCTGCCGGGGCGAGTCCCGGCATTAAAGGAACAACCACAGATGACAAGAATAAAAAAATACTTAATTATCAGTGCAATAGATTGGTCATCGATACAAGTTGAATTGACGCTACCGCCCCTGAGTCACAGCTCCCACATGCTGATAGCGTCCCTGTTATCACTTAGCCCAGCGTTGGGAAACCTTCCCTGGCGCGTCACCCAGCTCGTACATCCTCTGTACTCGCGTTCACCTGCGTCAAAGCAGTGCTTTGACTTCGAGGCTCACCCCCTGAGTCACAGCTCCCACATGCTGATAGCGTCCCTGTTATCACTTAGCCAAGCGTTGGAAAACCTTCCCTGGCGCGTCCTCAGCTCGCAGACGAGCTGCTCACGTTCGCTTGCTAAAAACGGTTCACTGGACCGTTTTCTTAACGCGCTCACCCCAGCTCGCACGTCCTGTGTTACTCGGGCTATCCTTGCCCTCGCCCTGCGGGCCGTCGTCGCTGAACTCCGACGTTCAAATCTTTTCCAGAAAGATTTGTCGCGTAAAGCTGCGTTGAAGCAGTGCTTCAACTTCGAGCTTTACCCCTGGCGGTCCTCAGCCCGCAGACAAGCTGCCCAAGCTCAGTGGCACTACTCGCCAAGCAATAACAGTAACTTAACAAGCGTCCGCTAATGGGTAAAGCCGCTAACAGGCTGAATCATCACAAAATCTCGCCATTCCCTCGTTGCCCAAACCAGCCATGGATAAGCCCTGCCTGAAAGAAGGGGGTCACGCCGGTAAAACCGCCTTGGCGGATAAGAGCGGCGACCTCGGCCGGGGGCTGCACGGCTACGTCCTGGCGGTAGGCTTGGCGCATCTTGGCGAGGGCTTCGGTAGTGGGCAGGGCTTGGGACATCACCTTAAACCACAGCGCCAGCTGCGCTTCGCCTTCAGCGCTATCAAGATCGGCGGCAAGGTCGCAGCTGGCCAATATGGCGCCGGGGTGCAGGCGCCGGGCAATGGCCTTGAAAAAGTCGATACGTGCTTTGTCTTCCAGCAAGAACTGGGAGACCAGCAAGCAGGTGGCGCCATCAAAAACGGGCCTTGGGGGCAGGGCATCGAGGTAGCCTTCGATAAAGGTACAGCGCTCGCTGATGCCGGCGGCTTCGGCTTTCTGGCGGCACACCGCCAGCATGGCTGCCGAGGGCTCTACGGCACTAAAGCGCCAGCCGGGAAAGGCTGAGGCGAGGTGGAGTAGCTCTCGGCCTGTGCCAGCGCCCACACAAAGTAGATGGGCGTTTTGAGGCAAGCCTGCAAACACCGAGTCCAGCAGCAGGTAAAGGCTGTGGTTGATGGGGGCAAGCCTTGCCCAGTGCTGGTCGTAGCCTTGGGCTTGTTGGTCGAAGAGGGCGATTAACGCGTCGTTGTTCATGGCGGCTCCGAGTTGGCTTGACCTGTGATGATTCACGTAATATTGTTTGTTACATTAAATCGTAACGGATAAAGTTACATGAAGCAAAACAACAGTCTTTCTTCCTGCCTGCACCTGCTGCTGCATATGGCGCAGGAGGACAAAGCCGTGACCTCAGAGCAACTGGCCACCTTTTTGGATACCAATCCGGTGGTGGTCAGGAAGATGCTGGGCGGCCTTCGCGAGCATCAACTGGTGCAGTCGGATAAGGGCCACAAGGGCGGCTGGCAGCTGAAAAAGCCGCTGGCGCAAATTACCTTGCTGGATGTTTACCAGGCCCTTGGCTCCCCCGGGCTTTTTGCCATAGGTAATCGCAACGACAACCCCCAATGCCTGGTAGAGCAAGGGGTCAACCGGGTGATGAACCAAACCTTGGCCAGCGCCGAAGCGCTGCTGTTAAAGGAATTTGGCACCCTGACCCTGCTGGATATCGGTAAGGAATTTCTGGCCTATCCCTGGCATGCCGCCCCTAAACACCTTGGAGAACACCATGACTGATCTACTACCTTCTGGTGCCCTGCTGGCGCTCTGGCAATGCCTGGTGGTGGCCGTTGCGGCCAGCAGCATTGCCATTACCGTCACCCAGACCGAGCTGTTTCGGCCCTGGCGGGAATGGACCGCCGCCAAAAACCACATGATTGGTTATCTTTTCAAATGCTTTTACTGCTTTAGCCACTGGGTGGTCTTTGCCGGTATCGCCATCTACCGGCCGGTGCTGATTGCCAGCGGCGCCCTGTGGGTGGACTGGATAGTCTCGGCTTTTTTCACCCTGACCCTGTCGGCCTTTGTCAGCGGCCTGTTCTTTAAAGTGTTCCAGGCCGCCATGGCCAAGGCCATGTTGGAAAAAGACATGCGCATCAAGCTGGGGCTGGAATAAGGCTTATTGAAAAGGCGCCATTAGCGCCTTTTTTTAAATAAGAGTCTTTTTCAGGCCATAACAATTAAACCGACAAATCGATGGCCGTCGCATTGCGTTATTGCAAAAGAGGAAAAATCATTTCCAGGTGGTGGATGATTTCCTAACGGTGCTGGCCATATTGTCCAAGCTTGTTCTTTGTTGCGCTGTCGTGGTTGAGCCACCAACGGCACCGGTTGCTGCTGTCGGTTCATGCCATTGACCACCAGGATGCCGGTGCTGCCGATTAGTATCCTTTATATGCTGCCATTCACCTGTTTTAACCACTTTGTTGGTGGCTTCGTCAATGGTCAGCTGCCGCCGTTCGTGGCGTGTGGATACGGATTGGCTGCGCTGCTTCCCACCGGCGCTGGTGGTGAACTCGCGGACCTGTCGGCCGCTTCTGCTTTCGTACTGGAGCCGGGTTTTAGGTTCAGTGGTGGTTTTTGACGGGCCGGGCACTGCAATCTGGGCCCATGTTTTTTTGCTATCCATGTCCAACCTCGTGATAAAGGTCCTGCATTAAAGGGGGAGGGCAACACTACTTGAAAGAATTTAAGTATTGCTTATGGCGTTAGTCAATTTGTTTTTTTAAATTTAACCGCCGTGACTTATGGGTTTTATTTTTCCTATTTGAGGATGTTTTTTACCCATTAAATAACGTTTAAATAAAAAAGGCGCCCACCGGGCGCCTTTTTCGTGCGAGAAAATGTTAGGCAAATTTGCCGTTGTGGTACACGTCTTGTACGTCTTCCAGATCGTTCATCATGCCCACAAAGCGCTCGAATTGCTCGGCGTCGTCACCGGCCAGCTCGTGGTCAACGTGGGGCAGGTAGGTGATCTCCTCGACTTCGAAATCGATGTCGGGGTTCATTTCCTGCAGGGCGGTCTTGGCCTTGAAGAACTCGGTAGGCGGCACCAGTACGGTAACCATGCCTTCGTCGGCTTCTACGTCGGAGACGTCTACGTCGGCTTCCATCAGCGCTTCCAGTACCGGCTCATCGTCGTCACCGGCAAAAACAAACATGGCGCGGTGGTCGAACATGTGGGACACGGAACCCTGGCTGCCCAGTTTGGCCTTGCAGCGGGAGAACACGCCGCGAATTTCGCCAAAGGTGCGGTTGGGGTTGTCGGTCAGGGCGCTGATGAGCACCAGGGCGCCGCCTGGGGCAATGCCTTCGTAGACGGCGGGCAGGAAGTCTTCACCACCGGCACCTGAGGCCTTGTCGAGGGCCTTTTCGATAACGTGGGTAGGCACCTGGTCTTTCTTGGCGCGGTCAATCAGGCTGCGCAGGGTGGTGTTACCGTTGGGATCGGTACCGCCTTGCTTGGCGCAGACATAGATGCTGCGGCCGTACTTGGAATAAATTTTGGTTTTGGTGGCGGCCGTTTTGGCCATGGATTCTTTACGGTTGTTAAACGCTCGGCCCATGGGAATTCTTCTTGGCTAATTAAAAAAACAGCAGGATTGTAACCGCTGGCGGCGCTGCTGTCTTGTTTGCTTGGTGGGAATCAAAAAGCGGGCCACCGGGCCCGCTTTTGTGCGCTGTAACCGCTGTTATACCGCTTGTTGCTGGGTGGCCAGGCGGTATTGCACTAAGTCTTCGATGCTGAGCACCGGCATGGCGTGCTTTTTACCAAAGGCGATGATTTCGGGCAGGCGGGCCATAGTGCCGTCTTCCAAGGTGACTTCACACAAGACCCCGGCCGGGGTCAGCCCCGCCAGGCGCATCAAATCGACGGTGCCTTCGGTGTGGCCGCGGCGCTCCAGTACGCCGCCCGCCTTGGCGCGCAGCGGAAACACATGGCCGGGGCGGGCCAGGTGCTCGGGCTTGGCGCCCTGGGCGACGGCGGTCTTGATGGTGGTAACCCGGTCGGCAGCGCTAACGCCGGTGGTCACCCCTTCTTTGGCCTCGATGGTCACGGTAAAGGCGGTTTGGTTCTTGGAGTTGTTGGCGGCCACCATGGGCGGCAGTTCCAGTTGGTTGGCCTGGGCGTCGGTAAGGCACAGGCAAACGATGCCGGAGCACTCGCGGATCATCAGTGCCATCTGGGCGGCGGTGAGGTGGTCGGTGCTAAAGATGAGGTCGCCTTCGTTTTCGCGATCTTCATCGTCTACCACCAGTACCCCCTGGCCTTGTTGCAAGGCGGCAAGGGCGGCTTCAACGCGCTCGATGGGGCTGCCGAATTCGGCCAGCAAAGACGTGTGGTTGGTCTGACTCATGGTAATAACGCTCCTAAAGCTACCAGAATCAGGGCACAGGAATGGCTGCAAAAAGCTGCATACAGGCACAGGCGCAGCCAGGCCGCGCCCATGCCCTTATCCTCTTCCATCCGGACTATGACCGTCGGCTCTGGACTTTGACCAGATCTGCTAGACCCCGGCTGTGCCGGGCGCTCGCGGGCTTGCCCCTTGGGGCCTACCGCCGGTGGGGAATTTCGCCCCGCCCTGAGAATAAGTAATCAACAAAAGTGATTGCCGTCACAAAACGGCGGGCACATGCTACTGCGCCCCGCCGCAATTGAAAAGCGCCTTCACAAAAAAGGCTGTTGCAGTTAATCGATTAATGGCTGCTGGCCATGAAACATTGGCAGCACGTCGCTGGCGATCGCCATAAAGGTTTCGCTAAGGGGCCGCTGGTTGCGGCGAAAGTGCAGGCCGATATGGTCCACGCCCACCTCCTGCATGGCGGCAAGCTCCGCCACCAATGCCTTGCTGCCACCGCTCATGCCAAAGTGATGGCGCTTTAAAGGCGCGTTTTTGTCGGCCAACAGATCCAAGTGGATAAAGCTCACATAGGGCTTGCTGCCAGCCAATTGGCGCCACTGGGCAACCCGGCGCTTGTGGTCGCTTGGGGTGCCGGGGTAGGCCAAAAGACCCTGGATGTTGTCCGCCACCCATTGCAGCGATTGCTGGGCAAAACCGGCCACCAGCAGCGGCGGCTGCGGGGTTTTGGGCAAGATGGCCTGGCCGGGGGCGAGTTGGTGGTCCCGCTCCCCTTGCAGCACCGCCACGCTTTCGCGAAAGGCCTTACCTCGGCTGGCAAAATCTTCACCAAAAAGGGGGTATTCGGCCGGCCTGTCGCCACTTGCCACCCCCAGCAGCAGGCGGTTGTGGCTAAGGGCTTGTACTGAGGCGGCAGCCTTTCTGACCAGCCAGGATTGGCGCAGCGGCAACACCACCGCCGCCGTACCCAGCAAAATGTTCTGGGTAACGCCGGCCAGGTAACCAAGGTAGCTGAAGATTTCAAACACCTGGGCGGCGTCGCCAAAGGCTGGGTCGTACAAGGGCACGTCTCTGACCCAGGCGGCCCGAAAGCCCAGTTGGTCGGCCAGTTTTACCAGCGCCTGGTGCTGGCTCATGTCCGGCTCGCCCGGTTTGCGGCCGGCGGCCAGGCGGTTGGCTTCACCTTGAGGTGTCCAGTCGTTGTCCAGTGGCAGCTCAACGCCGATGGAAAAGCCGCCTTGAGTGAGGGTATTGATGCTCATGGTGCGCTCCCGGGGCAGGTCAGCCCTGCCCCTTGATTGGGTTAAAGGGCTTGGGCTTCGCCACGGCGGTCCAAGAAGCCGGACAAGCGGGTCAGCAGCAGGGCCAGCACCACGATGAGGGCGCCTATCCAGGGGGTATCCATCAGGTTGAGGCTGTCGATAACGGTGCCGCCGATGATGGAGCCAAGGGCAATGCCGACGTTAAAGGCGGCGATATTGAGGCCAGAGGCCACGTCTACCGCGTGAGGGGTGTATTTCTCGGCCAGTTGCACCACGTACACCTGCAAGCCGGGCACGTTGCCAAAGGCAAAGGCGCCCCACAGCAGCACGGTCAGCACCGCACCCACCGGGCTTTGGGCGGTAAAGGTGAAGGCCAGCAGCACCAGCGCCAGAGCAGTAAAGATGATGTGCAGCGCTTTTATTGGGCCCATGCGGTCGGCCAGGCGGCCGCCCCAGATGTTGCCCACGGCTACCGACACCCCGTACACCAGCATGATCAGACCCACAGCGCTGGACTGGAACCCAGACACCTGCTCCAAAATGGGGGCAAGGTAGGTAAAGGCCACGAAGGTGCCGCCGTAACCCACCGCCGTCATGGCGTACACCAGCAGCAGCCGGGGCTGGGTCAGCACTTTGAGCTGCGAAGAAAGCTTGGCCGGAGCCGGTTGCTTGAGGTCTTTGGGCACCAGCAAGGCGCTGCCGATAAGGGCCAATAGCCCAAGCACCGATACCACCAGGAAGGTGGTGCGCCACCCCAGATGCTGGCCGATAAAGGTACCCAGCGGCACACCGGTAACCAGTGCCACGGTCAGGCCGGTAAACATGATGGCGATGGCGCTGGCTTCTTTGTCCTTGCTGACCAGGCTGGTGGCGATGGTCGAGCCGATGGAAAAGAACACCCCGTGGGCAAGGCCGGTCAGTATCCGCGCCACAATCAGGCTCGAATAACTGGGGGCCTGCCAGGCCAACAGGTTGCCCAGCACAAAGAGGGCCATCACCGACAGCAGCACTGTTTTGCGGTTCCAGCGGCCGGTCAGGGCGGTTAGCACCGGCGCGCCGATGGCCACCCCCAGGGCATAGAGGCTGACCAAAAGGCCGGCCGAGGGCAGGGTAACGCCAAGGTCATTGGCGATGGTGGGCACCAGGCCGACTATCACGAACTCGGTGGTGCCTATGGCAAAGGCGCTCAGGGTGAGCGCCAGCAAGGCGATGGGCATGGCAAATCTCCGTCAGTTTTTGATGACGGCATTCTTGCCAAGCTTACTTTTGTGATAAATGTGCGTTATCTGAAATAATTTTTTCCAAGGTGGAAAATGAAAACCCGTTCCGACAACCTTGCGGTGCTGCTGGCGGTGGTGGACAGCGGCAGTTTCTCTCGGGCCGCCGAGCAGCTGGACGTGCAGGTAGCCACCGTGTCCAAGGCGGTCAGCCGCATCGAGGCGGAACTGGGCACCACCTTGCTGGCCCGCACCACCCGCCGCCTGGAGCTGACCGAAGAGGGCCGCCACTTTGTGGAGCGTGTGCGCCAGGGTTTGAAATTATTAGAAGAAGCCGAAGAGGAACTGGACGCCAGCCAAGGCAAACCTCGGGGGCGGCTGCGGGTGGATGCGGCCAGCCCCTTTGTGCTGCACCAGATAGTGCCCATTGTCAGCGAGTTTCGGGCCGAGTTTCCGGCCATCGAGCTGGAACTGACCAGCAGCGACGGCATCATCGACCTTTTGGAAAAGCGCACCGACTTGGCCATTCGTATCGGCGGCCTGAGTGATTCGAGCCTGCATGCCCGCGCCCTTGGCCAAAGCCCGCTGCATCTGGTGGCAAGCCCGGCCTATCTCGCCAAACGCGGGGTGCCCCAGTACCCTTCAGAGCTTGGCCAGCATCAGTTGCTGGGGTTCGTGAGCCCGGCTAGCCTCAACCGCTGGCCGCTGCCGGGTAAACCCCAGGTAGAGCCTGCTATTAGGGTGTCTAGCGGCGAAACCCTGCGCCAGTTGGCCCTGGCTGGCAACGGCATTGCCTGCCTGTCCAACTTTATGGTGGCGGCTGATTTGAGAGCTGGGACCCTGGTTAAAGTGCTGGCTCAGCATCAGGTTGACCAACCGGAGCGCCAGGGCGTCAACGCGGTGTATTACCGCAACAGTGGTCTTTCTAAACGTATCCAGGCGTTTTTGGATTTTCTGCAGCCCAGGCTCAGCCTTTAGCCTGCTGCTGGCAAAAATGGATAAAGTGGCGCAGCAGGGCGCTGTGGTACTTGTTTTTGTGCCAGGCCAGGCTCAGCTGGCGCGGGTAGCGGCTGGCAACCGGCAAGGCGCAGAGGCGGCCGCTGGCCAGGCGGTCTTGCACCGCCAGTTTTGAGACGAAGGTCAGTCCCAGGTTCTGCTCCACTGCCAGCATCACCGCCTCCAGGGCGTTTAGCTCCAACACCTTGCCCACAGCGCCGATGCGGGGCGCCAGTTCCCGGTCAAACTGCTCGCGGCTGCCCGAGTGGTTCTCCCGCAGTACCCAGTCGTTACCGCCCAGCGCCTTGAGGCTCACCGCCGTTTGGGCGGCCAAGGGGTGGCTGGGGGCGCACACCACCAGCATTTCGTCTTCCAGCCAGGGCTGGGTGACAAGGTCGGGGTGGTGGTTTTCCCCTTCGATAAGGGCAAGGTCCAGCTCGAAGTGGGCCAGCTTTTCGCAAAGCTCGAAGGTGTTGTTGATCTGTACCCGCGCCTCGGCGCCAGGCACCTTGGCCAGCAGCACCGGCAGCAGATAATTGCCGATGGTCTGGCTGGCGCCAAGGATAAGGGTGCCGGTGGGGGCGCCGCCATCGTCAAAGAGATGCTCGATATCCTGGATGCGGCTCAGCACTTCTTCGGCCAGTGGCTGTAGCGCCCGGCCCTGATCGTTGAGTTTGAGGCGGGGGTGAACCCGGTCAAAGAGCGGGGTGCCCAGGCGTTTTTCCAACTCACCCAGGGCCTGAGACACCGCGCCCTTACTGAGGAACACCTCGTCGGCGGCCTGGCCCAGGTTGCCATGGCGGGCAATGCTGGCAAAAACCTTGAGTTGCTTGATGCTCGGCATTTGGTTTTTCTAAACGTTTGGTTTGGATCATTTAGATATCACGAACACGAACGCCTTTCTATGATGTCGCCATCAAAACAGCGAAGGGAGTATCCCCTCATGCGTGACTTAACCCGTTTTGCCGGCGCCCCCACCCCCATGGCCGGCCTTGCCCTTGGTATTGGCAGCCTCGGCTGGAGCTGGGAGAACATGGGCATTTTCGATGGCAAGGCCCAGGCCCTGGGCGCCGCCATTGCCGGCGTGCTGCTGCTGGTGCTGGCCGTTAAATTCCTGCTGCACCCGCACCTGTTGAAAGACGATTTGGCCCACCCGGTGGTAGGCAGTGTGGTGCCCACCTTCGCCATGGCGACCATGGTGGTGTCTAAAGCCATTGGCGGCCAGTTAGGCAGCGGCCTGTGGCTCTTTGCCGTGGCGCTGCATCTGGTGTTTTTGGCCACCTTTGCCTGGCACCGGGCCAGGGATTTTAAACTGCACCACATGGTGCCCAGCTGGTTCGTACCGCCGGTGGGGATTATCGTTGCCGACGTAGCCAGCCCTGGCGGCGCCCTGGCGCCCTTGGCGCACGGCCTGCTGTGGTTTGGTATCGCTTGTTATGCCCTGATGCTGCCGGTGATGCTGTACCGGCTTATTTTCGCCGCCGAAGTGCCGGATGCCGCCAAGCCCACTATTGCTATTCTGGCGGCCCCTGCCAGCCTGTCTCTGGCCGGCTACCTGACCGTGGTGGCCCATCCTTCACCACTGCTGGTGGACCTGCTGCTGGGCATTGCGGTGCTGATGACCGCCATCATCTACCTGGCCTTTGCCAAGCTGCTGCGCCTGCCCTTTAGCCCCGGCTACGCCGCCTTCACCTTCCCCATGGTGATTGGCGCCACCGCGCTCTTTAAGGTGGTGCACCTGTTTGCCGCCTGGGGGATCGACAGCACCTCAATCGCCCAGCTCACCTTCCTGGCGGAACTGGAGCTGTGGGTAGCGACGGTGATAGTGAGCTACGTGGCGCTGCGTTACGCACTCTTCTTCAGCCCCCTTCGCCGAGCGCATCTTGCTGCTTGAAAAAAAACACTGCAAAAACGCCACCTCAAGGTGGCGTTTTTTATGACAGCCGGCTTCGCACCAGCGCCGTGGCGCCGCCCAGGCTCAATAGGGCAGCCAGAGCCATGGGCCAGAGGTGACTTAAGATAACCGCAGGTGCCAGGGCTTTTAAAAAGCTGCCTTGCACTATCACCAGAAAATGGGTGAGGGGAATGGCCTGGGCCAGGTATTGCAGCAACAGCGGCATGTTCTCTACCGGGGTGGCAAAGCCCGACATCAAGATCATCGGCACCCCCAGGGCAAAGGCCCCCAAAATGGCTTGTTGCTGGGTGGCGGCCAGCGCCGACACCATCAGGCCGATCCCCACCACCGACAGGATAAACACCAGTAGCGAAGCCAGCAGCCACAGCACCTGGCCGGTAAAGGGCACGGCAAAGACCCAGTGGGCCGCCAGCACCATCACCAGCCCCAGGCTAAAGCCCACCAGCACCGCCGGCAGGCATTTGGCGATGATGATCTCCATAGGCGTGGTGGGGGATACCAGCAGCTGATCGAAGGTGCCCAGCTCCCGCTCCCGGGCGATAGACAGCGCCGTGACGATAAGGGAGATAAACATCGCCAGTATCCCCGCCAGCCCCGGCACCACAAACCAGCGGTAAATGAGGTTGGGGTTGAACTGGTGGCGAAGGGCCACCGGCTCCAGGCTACCGCCCTGGCGCGCCGCAATGCGCTGCAAATATCCCAGGGCCACCTGGGCGGCGTTGGCGCGCCGGCCATCCAGCAGCACCTGAATGGGGGCGCTTTGGCCGGCCAGGCGTTTACGCGAATAGTCCTGGGGAATGTGCACCGCCAGCAGCACTTTGCGGTTATCAAGCAAGCGGCCAAGCTCGGCCGGGTTTTGCACCCGGGTGAGGGTGCCGACAAAACTGGCGTGGCGGATATCGCCAATCAGTGCCACCGCCGGGGCGCCTTGGTCTTCGCTATACAGGGCGATGTTGGCGTTTTTCACTTCCAGGGTGGCGGCAAAGGCAAAGACGCACAATTGCAGCAGTGGCGGCAGCACCAAAATGGCCCTGGCCCTGGGGTCGCGCAGCAGGCTGAGCCATTCTTTGATGATTTGCGCTTTAAGGCGCGGCCAGCTTGGCATCATCCCTCCAGGCTTTTACGGGTTTTGGCCCGGGCCAGGGCGAAAAACAGCAGGCCGATGCCCGCCATGGCGGCCATGTCTTTTAAAAAAAGCGGCCACAAATCCCCCACCAAAAACACCGTCTGCAACGACTCGATAAAGTAGCGGGCCGGAATAAGCTGGGTCAGCCAGCGGATGGGGGCGGGCATGGAGTCGATTTCAAACAGAAAGCCCGACAACAAAAAGGCCGGCAAGAAACCCGAGAACAGGGCGGCCTGGGCGGCAATAAACTGGTTTTTGGCCAGCGCCGAGATCACCAGCCCCTGGCCAAGGGCGGGAATTAAAAACACCGCCGATAGCGCCAAAAGGCTCAGCCAACTGCCCCGCAGCGGCACATCGAACACCCCTATGGCCAGCAGCGCCGAGCCCAAGGTGGCCAGCAGCCCCAGGGCAAAGTAGGGCAGCAGCTTACCCAGCAAAATTTCCACCACCCGGGCCGGGGTGGCCAGCAGCGCCTCCATGGTGCCCCGCTCCCATTCCCGGGCCACCACCAGGGCGGTGAGCAGGGTGCCAATCATGGTCATGATGATGGCGATGGCCCCCGGTACCAAAAAGCGGCGGCTCTCCACCTCGGTGTTGTACCAGACCCGTGGCACCACCTCGGTGGCGGGGCTCTGGCCTTGCCAGCCGGACACCACCCCTTCGGCATAAAGGGCCACAAAGTTGGCGGTGTTGGGCTGGGTGCCGTCGGTAACCACCTGTACCAAAGGCGGGCGGCGCCGGGCCAGGCGCTGGTCAAAGTCGGCGGGGATCACCACAAAGCCCTTGATGCGCCCTTCATTTAGCAGAGCCTGGGCCGGGCGGCGGTCACGTAGCAGCAGCACGTCAAAGTAACGGCTGGCGGAAAAGGCGCTACTCAAGGCCTGGGCCTTGGCGCTGTCGCTTTCGCGCACCACTCCCAGGCGGATATGGCTGATGTCCAGCGACACCGCATAGGCAAACAAAAACAGCAGCACCACCGGCAGCACAAAGGCGATAAGGATGGCGGCCGGGTCCCGCAGTACCTGCCGGCTTTCTTTTACCACCAAGGCCCACAGCCGTTTGCCGCTCAGCATGCCTCGGCCTCCTCGATAAGCTTGATAAAGGCCGCTTCCATCGAATCGCTACCGGCCTGCTGGCGAAGCTGGTCGGGGCTACCAAGGGCGATGATGTTGCCACGGTGCATCAAGGCTACCCGGTCGCAGTATTCGGCTTCGTCCATGAAATGGGTGGTTACCAGCACCGTTACCCCTTTTCGCACCAGGCCGTTGATGTGGGTCCAGAATTCGCGGCGGGTCAAAGGGTCGACCCCCGAGGTGGGTTCGTCTAAAAACAGAATGGGCGGGCTGTGCATCAAGGCGCAGGCCAGCGCCAGGCGCTGCTTGAACCCTAGCGACAGGGCGTCAGGAGCGCTGCCAAGGAGCGGTGCCAGTGAAAAGCAGTCCACCATCTCGTCGATGCGTTTGGCGGCCGCCTTACCGGCAAGGCCATAGACCCCGGCGCTAAAACGCAGGTTCTGGGCCACCGACAACAAACCGTACAGGGAGAATTTCTGGGCCATATAGCCGAGCTGGCTTTTGGCGGCGCTGGGGGCGCGGGCGAGGTCGATGCCCAGCACCCGGGCGGTGCCGGCGCTGGGTTTTAACAGCCCGCACAGCATCTTGAAGGTGGTGGATTTGCCGGCGCCGTTGGGGCCCAGTAGGCCAAAAATTTCCCCCTGGCGCACCGCAAAGGTGCTGTCGGCGGTGGCCACGAAATCGCCAAAGCGGCGGCAAAGGTGCTCGCACTGCACCACCGGCGCCTCTTGGCGTGGCAGGGGCGAAAAGGTGTCGGCCAGGGCCGAATGGCCGCCGGGGCCGCCCCCCAGCAAATCCACAAAGGCATCTTCAAAGCGTGGCGCCACCGGGCTTAAGGTGCCGCCAAGGTCGCTAAGCGCCTCGGCGGTCTGCCCTTCGGCCAGCACCAGGCGCAGCGCTTCGCCTTCGATAACCCCGTCCCGCACCGCCGGCATTGCCAGGGCGCGGGCCAGTAGCTGGCGTTTGTCCTCGCCGGTTTTGCTTAGCCGAACGCAGCGCCCTTCAAGGCGGCCAGTAAGGCGGGCCGGCGGCCCCTGGAATATCAGCTCGCCTTCGCTTAGCAGCAGCACGTCTTCACAGCGCTCGGCTTCGTCGAGATAAGCCGTCGCCCACAGCACCGCCATGCCGTCGTCGGTGAGCGCCTTGACCATCCGCCACAGTTCCTGGCGGCTCACCGGGTCGACCCCAACCCCGGGTTCGTCCAGCAGCAACACCTTGGGGCTACCCATCAGGGCGCAGGCCAGCCCCAGCTTTTGTTTCATGCCGCCGGAGAGCTTGCCGGCCAGGCGTGCGGTAAAGGGCGCCAGTTGGGTAAAGCTCAGCAGCTTGGCGATATCGGCCTGGCGGCTTTGGGGCGGCAGGGATTTGAGGTCGGCATAGAGATTGAGGTTCTCGATAACCGATAAATCCTCGTAAAGGCCAAAGCGCTGGGGCATGTAGCCCACCACAGTTGCCAGGTCGGCAGCTGCCAGCGGCTCCCGGCCTGCCACCTCCAAGGCGCCGCTGCTGGGGGCCAGCAGCCCTGCCATCAGCCGCAGCAAGGTGGTTTTGCCGGCGCCGTCGGGGCCCACCAGGCCGGTCAGGCGGCCGGCGGCAATGCTTGCCGACAAACCCTTCAAGGCGGCCCTGCCGCCAAAGGCCTTGCTTAGCTTGTCAAAGCGGACGGCGCTCATTACCGGGCCAGGGTGATGGTGACCGGCATGCCCTGTTGCAGGCCGCTGTCGCCGTGGCTGACCACGATGCGAAGCCGGTACACCAAGTCGGTGCGAAGCTCAGGGGTCTGCACCGATTTGGGGGTGAATTCGGCCCGGGGAGAGACAAAGCCCACCTGGCCGTCGAAGGTCTTGGCCGAGCTGTCGGTGCGGATGTGCACTTTGGTGCCGGGGGGCACCAGGCCCAGCTCGGCTTCCGAGACATAGGCGCGGATATACACAGGATCCCGTAGCGCCAGGTTATACACCGGGCTGGCGGCGGTAACCATGGCCCCCGGCTCTACCAGGCGGCTTAGCACTACCGCGTCTGATGGCGCCATCAGCCGGGTGTCGGCAAGGGCGGTACTGGCTTGGTCGACCCTGGCCTTGGCGGCGGCAAGGTTGGCGGTGGCGGCGGCAATGTCTTCGCTGCGGGCCCCTTCTTGCAGCAATGACAAGTTGGCCTTGGCCGAGTCGCGACTGGCGATGGCTTCGGCAAAGGCGTAGCGGGCGCTGTCCAGGGCCTGCTTGCTGGTAGATCCGCTTTGCTCAAGGCCTTGCTGGCGCTTGAGTTCGCGCTGGCGGTCGGCCAATACCGCTTCTTTTTGCGCCAATAGCGCCTGGGCCTGGGTTATTTCCTGGCGGCGGTTACCGGCGGTGAGCTTATCGAGCTGGGCCTTCGCTTGCTGCTGCTGGGCTTTGGCGGCGGCCAGGGCCTCGCGAAAGGGCTGGTCGTCGAGGGTAGCCACTTCTTGCCCGGCGCTGAGGCTGTCGCCTTCTTGCAAGGCAAGGCTTGCCAGGCGCCCGCTTTGGCGAAAGGCCAGCGACAATTCGCGAATATCCACATTGCCGTAGAGGGTCAGGGGCTCGGTTTGTGGCTGCTGGCTTCGGTACCAGCCATAACCGGCCAGGGCCAATACCGCCAGGGCCAGCAGCAGGAGCAGCGGCTTTTTCATCACAGTTCTCCTTTTACCAAGAGGCGGATGTTCTGGTGCAGCAGCTGTTGGATGGCGGCCAGATCCGGCTGTTGCTGCCAGCCCATATGGCGCGCTACCGCCTCCCTGGCAAAGCGCCACACCAGAATTTGCCCCAGCAGGCTGATGGCCAGCATGGCGTGGCCCTTGGCGTCGAGATCGCCTCGCAGCTCGGCCAACAGCCGGGTCAGGGCGCCCAGCATGGGCTGCATTAAACGCTCGAATAACAGCTCGAAGGCCTGGCTGGGGTTTTGCTGCTCGCGCAGGATGAGCTGGGCCCAGTATTCGGTTTGCGGGCTCAGCAGCAGCTCGCTCATCACGTTACAGAGGTTATCCAAAAGCGGCAGGTACAGGGCCAGGCGGGCAGGGTGGTCAAGGTTGGCCGGGGCGTCGTCTACCACCTGGCGCAGTTTCTGGCCAAGGGGGGAGAGGTGCTGGCCAAGGCTTTGGCCTATGGCCTCGAACACAGCCAGGTACAGCCCTTCTTTGTTGCCAAAGTGATAGCCGATCAGCGCCTGGTTGACCCCGGCGGCGGTGGCAATGGCGCGGGTACTGACCCCGTGATAGCCCTGCTGGGCAAACACCTGGGTGGCGGTTTTAATGAGGGCGTCGCGGGTGTCGAGGCCGCGGCTGGCGGTGTCTGGCATAAGTTAGTTAATCGAATGACTAAATTGATGCTCAAACTATAGACAGCAAAAAGCCCCGGCGCAACAACGGCGCCGGGGAAGCAACCAGCTACCACACTGGAAGGCGTGAATTACTTACCGAAAGTGATGCTCCTGAGCACGCCGTCACGGCGGATAAGGCCGTGGAACAGCGCCGCTGCCATATGTCCCAGCACCAGCAGCAACAGGCTGTAGGCCAGCAAGGTGTGCAAGGGGCGAAGCACGGCGTAAAGGCTATTGGATTTGGCCACCAGCGCCGGTAGTTCGATGCCACCGCCCAAGGTTACCGGGTAGCCGCCGGCACTTAGCATCAGCCAGCCGATCATCGGCAGGGCCAGCATCAGGCCATAGAGCAGCACATGAGACAGTTTTGCCACCAACTGCATAAAGAGCGGCATGTTGCTGGGCAGGGGCGGGGTGCGGCTGCTGAGGCGAACCACCAGCCGCAAGATGGCCAGCACCAAAATGGTGATGCCCAAGGGCTTGTGCAGATCGTAAAGCCAATCGCGGTTAGCCACCGAGCTCACCATACCAGCCCCCACAAACAGCATGGTGAAGATGGCCAGGGCCATCAGCCAGTGCAGCAGCCGAATAACAATATGAAATTGGTCTTTCATCATTTTTTCTCCAGCTTGGCCTGTTCGCTGATGCGGCGGGTGAAATCGTCGGAATACACGGCAGAGCGGGCCGGCAGCAGCGGGTCGGCCGAGGGGCTCAGGCCGTCCGGCAGGATGACCGGGTCGAAGTTGGTGTCGCGGCAGGCGCCGCTGCTCTGTGGCTCGGTTTGGGTCAGCACCAGGGTGCCTACGTCGATATGCTGGCGATCGGCAGGCCAGGCCTTGGTGGCATCAACGATGGGGTCGCCGGGGTTGGCCACCTGCAATTGCAGCTGCCAGCTGACCGGGCCTTTTTTGAGGCGCTGGGTGATGTCGTCAAACAAAAAGTCCGGGCCGGCGTCTGCCGGTTGGGCAGCAAAGGGGGTTTGCGGCAGGAAGGACCAGCGCACAAAGTGGTGCTCGCCGTTGGCGTTGGTGGCCTCAAAGGCGTTGAGGCTGTTAAAGGGGGTGCTGGCAAAGCTGTCGGAGCGTTTGTGGTGCTGAGCCCAGTCCAGGAAGGGGCCAGCCTCGGGGTGGGCCTTAAAGAAGGCGCCAATCTTGGCGCCGTCTGGCTTGCCGGTGGCAGGGTCTGGCTGCTGGAGTTGCAGCAACTGGTAAAAATCCTTGGGGTAACTCAGTACAAACACCGGCGAAGACAACATGGCCATGCGCCATTGTTGGCCGGAGCCGCCGTCAATCTTAAGGCCCAGGGCGCGGGGCGCCGCTTTGGCGTCATTGCCGTGGGGATTGCCGCCAGGTAGCGAGAAACGCCCGCTCACCGGGTAGCGGCCCTTCGCAAACACCGTGGCGCTGGAGATGGCCGCGCCCATGCCGTTGCCCTCGAAGTAACCACTGACACACAGGCCCTTGGTATGGTTGCGTCGTGCGCCGACATTGTTGCCGCCGTCGGCCTGCAACTGGTTGACAAATTTAGCCGGGGTTAGCCTTGATGGGCTCAACCAGCCGGCCGAGTAGGCAAAAAAGGCTGCCGGCACCGCTACCGCCACGGCGATAATGGCCAGGCGCAGCTTGGTGTTGGGAGTGTCCATGTGATGTCCTTGTGGTTAGCTACTCAAGCAAGACGCTCGGGATTTTTTTTTATTCCACGGGAATAAAAAAAAGCGCCACACGTTTTATAAGCGTACTTAGTGGATGAACTCGGACATGAATGAACTGGATTCGGTCATTGTTGACCAACTGCCAAGCCTGAGGCGTTTTGCCCTGTCGCTGACCCGCACGCCCTATGACGCCGACGACCTGGTCCAAGGCACGGTGGAAAAAGCCATCCTCGGCTGGCAGCAACGTCAGCGTGGCGGCGCAGTGCGGCCTTGGCTGTTCTCCATTCTTTATCGCCATTTTATCGACGGCCAGCGCCGCGCCGGTCGCTTTAAAAAGCTGATGCAGCTCTTTAGTGGTGATGAGGGCGAAACCGCCACCTTGGAGCAGCAACTGGAAGAGGACCACTCCCTGGCCCTTTTTGCGAGGCTTCCCGAGCAGCAGCGCAGCATCCTGGTGCTGGTGTCGGTAGAGGGCATGAGTTACCAGGAAGTGAGCGAGGCGCTTGATATTCCCATGGGTACCGTGATGTCGCGGTTGTCGAGGGCCCGCCAGGCCTATCGCCAGTTACTTGAAGAGGTTCCGGCCCAAAGCAATGCCAAGGGCCGGCTGAGGGTGATCCGATGAAACCGAGCGAAGAGCAGCTCCAGGCGTACCTGGACGACGAACTGGCCGCCGCCGAGCGCGCCATGGTGGACGACTACCTGGCCCGCAACCCCGAGGCGGCGGAGCAGTTGGCCCGCTACCGCCGCGACGCCGAGGCGCTGCGTCAGGAGTTAACAGCTTTGCCTCAGGCCGCCAACCCGGCGCTGCACCCCTTTGCGGTGCGCCGGGAGCTAAAAGCCCGGCGCCGGCGCCGCTTTGCCACCGCCGCCACCCTGGTGTTGGCCCTGGGCGGTGGTTGGCTGGGTGGTAGCCAATGGCAAAGCCACCTTTATGCCAAGGCCACCTTGCCCATGAACGATGCGGTAGAGGCCTACAAGCTTTTTAGCCAGGCCCCAGGCGATGCCATCAGCCAAGCCCAGTTGACGGCGCTGTTTAACGACCATTTCAAGGGCGCCAGCCTGCCCCCTGAGCTGAGCAACTATGGCCTGAAACGGGTAAGCGCCGAGCTGATGGCCACCGCCGAGGGGCCGGCCGCCATGGTGCTGTATCGCAACGACGAAGGCCAGGCGCTGCTGTACTTTATCCGCCCGCCGGGGCCGCGCCATCACTTGCTGCCCAAGGGCCAGCGCCAAGACGGCGGCCTGTTGGCAAGGTATTGGTCAGACAGCGATTTTAACTACGCCCTGGTCAGCCCCCACGACAGCCCGCTGGTGCCCAGCGGCCCCTTCGGCAGCATCTAGAGATGGCTGTGCCTGGGTGGTTGAATACAAAAAGCCGCCTTATGGCGGCTTTTTGATGCACAGGGTCCTTAGTCGGCCTCCGGCTCCCTGACGGCTTGATTGACCCAGTGATCGGGCATGTCCTTGATCAGCGCCGCCTCCTTGGCGCACATGGCGGTCATCGCCTGGCGCCCCTCGTAGAAACGCCGGTAACCCGCTTCATCATTCAGGGCATGGATGTCTTCAATCTGCACCGCATCGTCGTAAGGGGTGGCGTCGGTAACCAATATGGCGCCGGTCTCGGCCAGCCACTCCTGGAAGCAGGGTTCGTCTTTGAGGTTCAGTAGTGCCCGCCGGGCCGCCAGCCGCAATTGCAGGTAGGAGTCCTTTATCAGGTCTTCGATAAGGGCTTGGTGGAAACGGTGCTCTGGCTCGGTGGCTTCGATTTCCTCTTCTGCTTCTTCCAACAAGGCATGGATATGTTCCAGTACGGTCAGGCTCTCGGGCAGCCAATCTTGATCCATCACGGTTTGGGCGTGGGGGTTGTCAATCAGCCCCCAGCGGCGGCTGGTTATGCGGTCTGCTATGGAAAGCGGGGAGTCTTGGTCCTGGTTGGCTTGCCAGTCCAGGGCCTTTTTCGAAGCCAGCAAGGGGGCCAGGTGTTGCCAGCTGCCCTGGTCGTAATACAGGCCGATGGCATAGATGCCGTAGGCGGGATCTGCGTATTCTTCCTTGAGGCTCTGAAATGCCTGGCTCAGTTCCTGTTGCAGACACTGGCTGAAGGACTGAATTTGTAAATCGAGCTGATGCTCAAGAGAGGGGCTGTCGGTCATAAGGTTATCTCCTTGTTTTTTAAGCGCCGTTCCTGGCTTTTTTTGCACCTTAGCATATCCAACTTCTAGCATGCCCTCATTTGGGGGCGATACGCCTGGCGTAACTGCGGCATTCAGCAATGCAGCTTAAAATGCGCGGGTCCCGCTCGCGGCTCGCCAGGCACACCATGGAAATTTGCTGGGTCACCTGGCACTCGGGAGTCAGGGGAATAAGGCGGATTTTATTTTCGAACACCGCTTCGACTCGCCTTGGCAGCAGTGCCAGGCCGACCCCGGCGCTGACCATGGAAATAAGCGAGAAAATATCCGACACCTGCATCACCACGTTGGGAGTCATGCCGGCCTTGTTAAAGGCGCGGTAGCTGTCCTGGCTGGTGGCAAAGCCCTTGGCCAGGGTCACGAAGGTGGCGTCGTTAAGGTTATCAAGGTTGGTCTGGGGCAGGGCCTGCAAGGGCGAGTCTGGCGGCACCGCCAGGCAGATATCGTCTTGGTAGAGGGGCAGGGTGATGAATTCCGGATCGTCAAAGCCCGGCTCCAGCGCCACCAGGATCACGTCCAGCTCCAGGGCTTTTAGCTTGGCAAAAAGCTGGGTGTTGGAATCGAGGGTCAGCTCGATGTTGAGTTCGCCTTTTCTGAGCTTAAGGCCAGCTATGAGCTGCGGCACAGTGCCGAGGGTCAGCGAATAGAGGGCGCCGAGTTTGAACTGGTTGGAATATACCCCGGCGGTTTCCCGCACCGCCTTGATGGCGTCGTCCAGGGATGCCAGCACCTGCTGGCCTTGCTCGGCCAGTACCTGGGCGCTGGGCAGCGGCACCAGCAAGCGCCCCTCCTGGCGAAACAGCGGGCATTTGAGGGCCTCTTCCAGGGAATGGATGGCCCGGTGCACGCTCACCACGCTCAGCCCCAGTTGGTCGGCCGCTTCGGCCAGGGTGCCGGCGCGCATAAAGGTAAGAAAAATATCGAGTTTTTTGAGTGTTATTCCGTCGTCCACGGCGCCCCCAACAAAAAAGGGCCGGTTGCCCGGCCCTTTGACTATCTGCTGCCAAGCCATGGCAGGCAATGGGACTTTAGTGGTGGCCGGTGATGGCCAGCATCGCCAGGAACAATACCGACGGGCCCATCAGGCAGCCGGCGGCGGTGTAGAAGGCGGCGGTCAGGCAGCCGTAAGGCACCAGTTTCGGGTCGGTGGCGGCAAGGCCGGCTGCAACGCCGCTGGAGGTGCCCATCAGGCCGCCGAACAGCACGGCGGTGCGGGGGTTGTTAAGGCCGATGTACTTGGCCACAAAGGGGGTGGCGACCATCACCAGGATGGATTTAACCAAACCGGCGGCGATGGACAGCGCCATCACTTCCGAGCTGGCACCGATGGCGGCGCCGGTGACCGGGCCAACGATGTAGGTCACGGCGCCAGCGCCGATGGTGGTCAGGCTCACCGCATCGGTGTAGCCAAAGGCCATGGCCACCGCCACCCCGGCCACAAAGGAGGAAAGGACCCCCAGCAGCAGCGCCACCACCCCGGATATGCCGGCTTTTTTCAGCTCCTGCACGTTAACCCCGAAGCCGGTGGCAACAATGGCAAAGTCCCGCAGCATGGTGCCGCCGACAATACCGATGCCAGAGAGTAGTGGTAGATCCATCAGGCCGTGTTTGCCGCCGCTGATAACGCCGCCGATGTAGGCCAGCACCAGGCCGCACAGGATGGCGATGGCGCTGCCGTGGATACGGCCGGAGGTGAGCTTGGCCGACAGCCAGTACGACAGCCACATGATAAGGCCGATAACCGCGAAGCCCACCACCATGCTGTAGGTGGTGGAGACTTTAAGCAGGGCATCAAACATGGCGGCTCTCCTCGGCGGTCAAGGTTTCGGTGGGTTCTTCGCTTCGACTTTCCCGCCCCCAGCGGTCCAGTACCGGCACCAGCGCAAAGCCAATCACCACCGCGGTTACACCGGCAGTAATGGCCATGGGACCGCCGGTCAGAGCGCCGTAGACGTTTTGCTTGGCGGCCATGGCCACCACTACCGGAATGTAAATGGCACTGAAGAACTCGATGCCCTGTTCGCTTTTGATGTCCAGCACGCCGCGTTTTTGCAAGGCACTGCCCACCAAGACCAACAGCACCATGGCGATACCGACGCCGCCCACGTTGGCGGGTATCCCTATCAAGGTGCCAAGAACCTGGCCGATGGCCACACCCAGCAAGGTGCATACCGCCAGTAAGGTAACGCCGTAGATGATCATGTTGTTTCTCCGCTGTCGTCGTTTTTATGTGCCAGGGCGTACAGCTGACGCGCCCCGGTGTTGGCCTTCAGCCGCTGCATAAAAGCTGAAGGCTATCGAGCCGGGTGCTGTCTGCCCCGACGCAGTGCCCCTGCGGCATCACCCGGCGAAACAAGCCGGTGAGGGTGCCGCTGGGGGGCAGTTCGATGGCGGCTTGGACGCCGCGCTCGGCCAGCAGGCGGCTGGCATCGAGCCAGTGCACCTGCCGCGCCATGTTCATGGCCAAATCGTCGCGGATGGCGTCTTTGTCCCGCAGCTGCCGCGCCTTGCTGGCACTGACATAACCGATGCGGGGGGCCTGCATGGCCACCTTATCCAGGGCGGATTTCAGTACCAGGGCCTGCTCGTCCAGCAGCGGGCAGTGGGACGGCACCGTCACACTCAGGGCCTGGCAGTGGCCGCCCGCCTTGGCGATCAGCGGCTTAAGGGCGTCCATCCCGGCCCAGGGGCCAGAGAGCACGCACTGGTTGTCGGCATTGATATTGGCCAGGTACACCGCCTCTGCATTGCCGTCCAAGATGGCTTGCACCTGGTAACGGTCCAGGCCCGTTACCGCCATCATGCCAAAACCGCTGGGAAAGGCGTTTTGCATCAGGTTCCCGCGCAGGGCCACCAGTTGCAAAGCGTCTTCAAAAGCCAGGCTTTCGGCCAGCACCGCCGCCGGGAAGGCGCCGATGGACAACCCCAGCACAAAGCGCGGCTTGCAGCCCTCACTCAGCAGGTAGCGGCCCCAGGCAACGCTACTTATCAAGAGCGATAATTGCACGTTGCGACTGTGGCCAAGGGCCTGGGGGCTGTCGAGGGCGCCGAGGGTCAGGCCCAACACCGCCTCGGCGCTGGCAGCCACGGCTTGGGCGGCAGGATGCGCCGGCAGCTTTTGCAGCATGCCGGGGCGCTGGGCCCCCTGGCCTGGGCAGGTAAAGACGGCGCTCATGCCACCAACTCCTGCCAGGGCTGGCCGGTCAACAGCGGCCCCAGGTCGGTTTTCAAAAGGACCTTGGTGCTGGGGCCTGCCCACTCGGCAAGCGCCACGGCGCCCCCCGGCAGCGCCAACTGCACGTCGAGCTGGCAAGGGCCAAGGTTGAGCGCCTGCCACAGCGCCTTGGCCTCGCTTCTTGCCAGTGGCCCCTGGCAGTGCAGCAGCAGGTCGAGATCTGAGCTGTCGGTCAGTTGGCGGATGCCGCTTGCCAGTTCATACCCCAGGCTGCCGGTGATGCCCCACTGATAATCGCCAAGAAGCCCCGCTACCCGGTCAAGGGTCACCAGCACCGGGTGCTGGCCACGAAGGGGGTGGCCGAACCAGCTTTTATGGCGCACCAGATCAAAAGGCGTCAGGGCCTTTTCTACCGCGGCCTTGGGTACAAAGGCGCCCTGGCGTTCGGCCTTATTGCTGCCGCGAAGCCCCACCGGCACCAAGGTGGCGCTACTGGGTGCCCGGCGCACCACCACCGGGCCGGTAAGCGCCGCCGCCCAGGGCGCCAGCTGCTCCCCGGCCGGCGCCAACAGGCTGCCGGGTTTCACCCACAACAAGTCGTGGGGCTGCCAGTTCATGACTCCAGCGCCCATTGCTGGCGCAGCAACTGGCGCACTTTCTTGGAGGCTCGGCGGTTTTCGCCGTCCAGGCGGTGGGCAAGGCTGGTGCTGCCAAGAGCTTGCTGCTGGGCAGCGGCAAGGGCGGCGTTGACCTTTTCAAGGTCGCTGCCGGTGGGGGCCTCGGCGCTTGACACGGCAATGCGGCCGCTCAGCAGCCCCAAAGAGGCGTAGTTTTTAAGGTCGTAGGCCATGGGCGGGATGCTGGCGGCCAGGCGGTCCAAGTCTTCTTCGCTGCGCTGGGTGACCCTGGCCGCAGCGGCCTTGCCCATGGCGTGCACCATGACACCGGCATCGTCCAGGGCCAGGATGGCGTTGGCCTGGTAGCCGTGGGCCAAAAAGGCGCCGGACATGGCCTTGCCTACCAACAGCGCCAGCACCGGGTGCCCGGCCTGGCGGGCCTTGGCGTAGGCGCCAGCGGCGGCGGCTAGGGCCTGGTGGATGCCCAGCGCCTCTTCGCGCCGGCCATAGGCTTGGCTGGGCACATCGACAATGGCCAGCAGGGTGCGCTTATCGCCGGTGGCTTCCTGCACCACCTTAGCGAGCGCCCAGCCTTCCAGCAGCCCCACTTCGCCGCTGCGGGCGCGGGGGAAGGGGTTGGCGGCATCGGGGCGCACCAAAATGACCCGGCAGGGGCGGCCGGCCAACTCGCCGTCGGCAACGCACACCGAGGGCACGGGGCCGGCCTTTTGCTGCATGTTCTGGGTCAGGGCGTCAAACCAGTGTTGGCCACGGCTCATGCTTGCACTCCTTTTAAAATGGCCCGGGCGCCGGCGGCGTCCAGCTGCTGGCTGTTGTCCAGCTCCAAAAGGGCCGGCAGGAAACGGTCAAAGGCGTCGCTGCGCTGCACCTTGGGCAGGCCCTTTTTCAGGTAGTAACGCAGGGCGCTGGCAACGCTGCCTGTGCTCTCGCCGGTGCAGGCGTCCACCAAGCCGCCGGCCAGGCGCTGCTCGCCGCCAGAAAGGCTCCAGATAAAGGGCCGGTCGGCGGCGTTGTATTCACCGATGCCCGCTTCTTGCTCGATAACCAGCGGGCCGTTGAGGCCCAGACGCCCCTCGCGGGTCATGATGAGGTAGCTGCAAAGACCGGCGGCGATGGACATGCCGCCAAAGCAGCCCACGGGCCCTGTGATAATGCCGATAACCGGCTGGTGGGCGCGAAGCTCGACAATGGCCGATTGAATTTCGGCGATGGCGGCCAGGCCAAGGTTGGCCTCTTGCAGGCGCACGCCGCCGGTTTCCAGCACCAGCACGGCGGCGGTGGGGATGCCCTTTTGGTTGTCTTCCAGGGCCAGCTCCAGGGCGCCGGCGATTTTGGCGCCGGCGACTTCGCCAAGGCTGCCGCCCTGAAAGCCTCCTTCGATGGCCGCAACCACCGCGCTTTGGCCGTCGATGCGGCCTTTGGCGATCACCACGCCGTCGTCAAACTGCGGCACTATGCCCTGGCGCTCAAGCCAGGGAGATGTGAGGCGGGCAAAGGGGCCGAGAAGTTCGCGAAAGCTGCCGTCATCGAGCAGCAGTTTGGCCCGCTGGCGGGCGCTGGCGTCGGCAAAGTTATGCGACATGGTTAGCCTCCTCTTTGGCCAGTTCCAGGGCTTGTTCGATGCGCAGGCGAATCACCCCCGGGGTGGCGGCAAAGTCGTGAATGTCCATGCGCATGGCCGGCAGCGGCTGGCTTTGGGCGATGGCGCTCAGTATCTGCTGCCAGCGGCCGGGGTTGGCGCTGTTGCTGGTGATGTGAATGTGCGCCTTGGCATCGGTGGCCGGCTCAATCATCACTTCCAGGTCCCCTGAGGCAACGCAGCCCACCAGGGCCCGGCCCAGGGGCTGGTTGGTGGCGTCTTGGGTCAGTGCGAAGGTTTCCATTACCCCTCCTGTTCTGGGCAAAGCTTGTCGGTCAGCAAGGTGGCGGCCAGCAGATCGGCAGCGCCCCCGGCCGAGGCATTTAGGGCTAAAAGGGTGGCGTCCAGCCGTTTGAGGGCGCGCCTGCCAGCGAGGGTGCCGGCGCCGCCGGCCTGCAGCACCGCCTGGGCGCCTTGCTGCATGGCATCAAGGCCCTTGAGCCCGGCGCGGTGCAGCACGCAGGTGTCGCTAAGGGCGGTCATGATGGCCAAAAGGCTGTTAAGGCGGGCGGTTTGTTCGCTGTCGCCACGCGCGCGGCTTTGGCGAAGGGCCGGCAGGCCTTGGTCACGAATTTGCGGGAAACCGGCTTGGGCCTGGGCCCGGGCGCCGCCGAGCTTATAGCGGGCCATGGCCTGCTCGCCGTGGCTTGGGGGCAGGACCGGGGAGAGAGGGTCTGCCAGTTGGGCCAAGGCCCCGGCGCTTGCCAAGAGCGCTTCTGCCTGGGGGGCGTCGGGCGCGGCCAGCAGCAACCCCAAGGCCCAGATGGCGCCCTTGTGGGTATTGATGCCGCCGGTGGCGGCCAACATGGCGCTTTCGGCCTCGCGGCCCAAAAGGCCAAGGGCGGCGCGAAAATCCCCGTTGCGCGGGCCAGTCAGCGCCGCCATTTTTGCAAACCAGGGCTCAAGGGCGGCGGCGGAGCGGCGCATCAGCGCCAAGTCCATATCGCCATGGGCGCCGCTTGAGCGCCTGTCCACCAGCGCCGGTTTGGGGGTGAGTTCGGCCTCGGCCAGCAAGGCCCAGCGGGCCAGGGCCGCTTTGTGTGCCGAAGGGGTGAGGGCAAGGGCTTTCATCACCAGCTCCGAAATTTGGCAGGGGGCTGATAGAGGCCGCCGGACCAGGCCTGCAGCTCGCTGATGCTCTTGGCGGCAAGCTTGTCGCGGGTGGCCTCTGAGCGTTTGATGCCCAAATCTTCCGGGTAGGCCACCAGCCCTTCGGCGCGCAGGCGCGCGGTCTCAATCGGGTCACGGGCAAGGCCAATGGGGGTAATGCCCGCCACTGCCGCCACCATGGCCCGGCGCTCTTCGGGGGATTTGGCCAGATACAGGTAGGCAATGCCTTCTTCGGTGAGCACGTGGGTCACGTCGCTGGCGTAGATCATCACCGGCGCCAGGGGCATCTGGTAATCGCTGGCCATGGCGATGGCGTCCAGCTCGGCCACCAGGGTGGGTTTGTTGGCGTCTTGGAAGGTCTCCACCATCTGCACCACCAGCTTTTTGCCCTTGGTCAGGGGGTGGGTGTCGGTGCGCATATCGAGCCATGCCGGGCTGGCGTGGCGACGGCCGCCTGGGTCGTGGCCCATGTTGGGGGCGCCGCCAAAGCCTGCGACCCGGCCCCGGGTCACGGTAGAAGAGTTGCCATCGCCATCCACCTGCAAGGTGGCGCCGATAAACATGTCCACCGCGTACTGGCCGGCCAGTTGGCAAAAGGCGCGGTTGGAGCGCAGGGAGCCGTCGCTGCCGGTAAAGAAGATGTCGGGGCGGGCAGCCACGTAGTCTTCCATGCCCAGCTCGGTGCCGAAGCAGTGCACGCTTTCCACCCAGCCGCTTTCGATGGCGGGGATAAGGGTCGGGTGGGGGTTTAGGGTCCAGTTGCGGCAAATTTTGCCTTTGAGGCCCAGCTCCTCGCCGTAGGTGGGCAGCAACAGCTCGATGGCGGCGGTGTTAAAGCCGATGCCGTGGTTCAACGACTGCACCTGGTGGCGGGCGTAGATGCCTTTTAGGGCCATCATCGCCATCAATACGTGCACGTCGGTAATGAGGCGCGGGTCGCGGGTAAAGAGCGGCTCGATATAAAAGGGCTTGTCGGCCAGCACGATGAAATCGACCCAACTGGCGGGGATATCCACCCTTGGCAGGTCGCTTACATCGTCAACGATTTCATTAACCTGGAAGATAACGATGCCGTCTTTAAAGGCGGCGGCTTCCACCAGCGCCGGGGTGTCTTCGGTAGAAGGCCCGGTGTAGATATTGCCGGCCCGGTCGGCCTTAAAGCCTGCCAGCAGCGCCATCCTCGGGGTCAGATCCACAAAGAGCCGGGCGTAGAGCTCGATGTAGGTGTGGATGGCGCCCACTTCCAAGAGGCCGTCTTCCATCAGCTGGCCGATACGCAGGCTCTGGGGGCCGGAGAAGGAAAAGTCCAGTTTGCGGGCCACGCCGTTTTCAAACAAATCCAGGTGCTCGGGGCGGCCGACGCTGGGCATCACCATGTGCAGGTCGTGGATTTTGCCGCTGTCTACCTGGCCCAGGGAGCGGGAAAGGAAATCGGCTTGTTTTTGGTTGTTGCCTTCCAGCACCACCTTGTCGCCCGGTTCGAGCAGCAATTCCAGGGCCTCGACAATGCGGGCGGTGGGGATTTCTTTGCCGGTAGTAAGGGACTCAAGCTGGCTCAGGCGCCGGGCTTTATCCTGGCGGCGGCTGCACCAGTTGCGTTGGGTATCGGCCTGCATGGCGGTTCCTCGTCATCGCGTTTACGTCAACGTTATGGTGAGGTTGCCAGGCTATCAATGAACTTGAGTGTTTAATCATTACCCTGAGAGTAATGAACCCGAGGTGAGCCAGCGCCAAGGCCCTGGCTGTGGGCTTTGGGGGCCAGCAGCCTGGCGGTTTGTCTTTTGCCAGCAGGGATTGGTCGCATTGTGTTGGGCGCCGTCCCGCTTTACAGTAACGTATATCGTATACCGTTTTGTGAGGTGGAAGTCCGGTGAGAAATTTCGTCTTTAAAGGCCTGTCAGGCCTGCTGCTGGCCATGGCCAGCCTGGTTCAGGCAGCCCCCAGCGCTGCTGACATCAACGCCAGTCTGGATCTGCGTGAGCATTGGATTGGCTTGATCCGGGACATCGTGTTTCCTGCCCAGTGGATGCCGGACAGCCACGATTTTTACTACCGCAAGACGGTAGCCGGCGGCTACGACTTTGTGATGGAAAACGCCGAGACCGGCCAAACCCGCCCGGCCTTTGACAAGGCCATTGTCGCCCAAGGCCTCACCGCCGCCCTTGGCAAAACCGTCACGCCTTTGCAGCTGCCCATCAAGCATTTCAGCCTAAGTGATGGGCGCATCGATTTTGATATCGACTACGCCCCCTGGCATTGCAGCCTGAAAGTGGCCCAGTGTGAAGCCGGCAGCTGGCCGGGCCGCCCCTCGGGCTTTGGGGTGGTGCGTGACCTGCGCTTCCCGGCCGATAACCACCTGCGCGCCGCCCCCAACGGCCAGTTGAGCGCCATGGTCGAGGGCCACAATCTGGTGCTGGTCGATAAAGACGGCCACAAGCGCATTCTTAGCCAAGACGGCAGCGCCGGTAACTTCTACGACCCCGAGAGCATTGCGTGGTCCCCCGATTCCAAGCACATCGTGCTGTACCGGGTGCGCCCCGGTTATGCCCGTTTTGTAACCCGGGTGCTCTCTTCACCCACCGATCAGCTGCAACCCAAGGTAGTGAAACAGCTCTACCCCAAACCGGGCGACGCCATCGACATCGAGCAGCCGGTGCTCTTTGAGGTAGCGACCGGCAAGGAAACCGTGATTGATAACGCCCTGTTTCCCAACCCCTATCAGCTCACCGACCTGCGCTGGCGAAAAGACAGCAACACCTTTGCCTTTCGCTACAACCAGCGCGGCTTTCAAACCGCCCGGGTGATTGAAGTGAGCGCCGCCACCGGCAAGGCCCGGGCCGTGGTGAATGAAACCGCCAAAACCTTTATCTACCAGGACCGGGAATTCGGCCATGACGTGAATGGCCTTGGTAAGGAGTTCATCTGGCTGTCCGAGCGTGACGGCTGGGCCCATCTCTACCTCTACGACGGCCGCACCGGCAAGGTGAAAAACCGCATCACCAACGGCGACTGGCCGGTACGGGAAGTGGTGAAGGTAGACGATGCCAAACGGCAGATCTGGTTTGCCGCCAGCGGCATGCACCAAGGGGAAGACCCTTACTTTGTGCACTACTACCGCGTCGATTTTGACGGCTCAAACCTCACCGAGCTCACCAAGGCGCCGGCCAACCATCACCTGGCCTTCTCGGACGACATGCGCTACTACGTGGATGTCTATTCGCGGGTAGATCTGCCCAATATCGCCGAGCTCCATAAAGCCGACGGCAGCCTGGTGCGCACCATTGCCAAAGGCGACATCTCCAAGCTGCTGGCGGCGGGCTTTCAATTCCCCGAGCCTTTCGTGGCCAAGGGCCGCGACGGCAAAACCGATATCTACGGCCTTATGGTCAAGCCGCTCAACTTTGACCCCAACAAGCGCTACCCGGTGATAGAGAACATCTACGCCGGCCCCCACGACAGCTTTGTGCCCAAGGATTTTTGGCCCTTTGGTTACCACAGCGGTGGCGACAAGGTGATTGGCATGCAGTCGCTGGCCAATCTCGGTTTTATCGTGGTGCAGATTGACGGCATGGGCACCGCCAACCGCTCCAAAGCCTTTCAGGACGTGGCCTGGAAGAACCTGGGCGATTCCGGCTTCCCTGACCGCATCCTCTGGCACAAGGCGGCCGCCAAAAAGTACCCCTGGTATGACATTGCCAAAGGCGTGGGCATTTACGGCGGCTCGGCCGGTGGCCAAAGCACCCTGAGCGCCCTGGTGTTCCACCCCGAGTTCTATAGCGTTGGCGTGGCCTATGCCGGTTGCTATGACAACCGCATGGACAAGATCAGCTGGAACGAGCAGTGGATGGGCTGGCCGGTGGACGACAGCTACAAAAAAGCCTCGGCGGTGGAACATGCCGCCAATCTCAAGGGCAACGTATTGATCGTCTTTGGCGAGCAAGACAGCAACGTTGACCCGTCCTCCAGCTTGCAGTTGGTCAATGCCCTCATTAAGGCCGGTAAGGACTTTGACCTGCTTGAAGTGCCCGGCGGCGAGCACTCGGCGGGCCGTTCCACCGGCCCCACCCGCTACGCCTGGCGCCGCCAGTTCGACTTCTTCCTCAATCACCTCAAGGGCGAAGCGACGCCGGATTGGAACAAGCACTAAAAAAGGCCCCGAAAGGGGCCTTTTTGCTGGCGCATCGTGCTGTTACAAGCCCAACTCGGACAAACCGGGGTGGTCGTCAGGGCGCCGCCCGAGCGGCCAGTGAAATAGCCGCTCGGATGGGCTTATCGGCAGATCGTTGATACAGGCAAAACGTCTTGCCATCAGGCCTTGCTCATTGAATTCCCAGTTTTCGTTACCGTAGGAGCGGAACCAGTTGCCGGCTTCGTCATGCCATTCGTAGGCGTAACGTACGGCGATGCGGTTGTCGGTGAAGGCCCACAGTTCCTTGATGAGCCGGTAATCCAGCTCTTTAGCCCATTTACGGGCCAAAAAGGCCTTGGCTTCGGTCCGGCTGCTGGCGAACTCGGCACGGTTGCGCCAGCGAGTGTCCTCGGTGTAGGCCAAAGACACCTTTTCAGGGTCGCGGCTGTTCCAGCCGTCTTCGGCCAGACGGATCTTCTCGATGGCACTTTCCCGGGTAAAGGGCGGCAAAGGTGGCCTTGATGCAGATTTCTCAGTCATGGTGGCGCTCCTGGTTGGCGGCCGTGCTGCTCTGGGAGTGACCACCAAACCCGCTTTGAAACCAATGCCAGAGTCGTAGCAGCCCATGCCTTTGTGGCTCGGTGGCCGGCTCCGGGCTGTGAAGCTCGCTGCCGTAGTCGCCGTACGGCGAATAAAACATTATCTCGTACTGGGATTCCACCAGCAGGATCGGTGCATCGTAATAGGGTCTCATGGGGGGCTCCTTATAAATCCAGAACAAGGGGGGGGCCGTTATCTTCGCCCTTGGCCGGCACGGCGCAGCAGATCAGCACCTCACCGTTTGGGGGCATTTGTGCCGGTGGATTGGGGTAGTGCACTTGGCCACTTAGCAGGCGGGTACGGCAGGTACCACAGGAGCCGCCCCTACAGCTGAAGTCCGGATTGAGGCCGCGGCTCTCGGACAACTCCAGCAAGGAGCCGCTGTCAGGCTGCCATCTGGCTTCTTTTTTCGAGGCCGAGAACATCACAAGCACCGCCTCGGTGGCGGCCGGCGGCTGAACCAGCACGGCGCCCTTGCCATCGGTATGGCGGCGCAGGCTGGAAGGGCCAAAAGCCTCGGCGTGGATACGGCAATCGTCCATACCCATGGCCCGCAGGCCGTCGTAAACGCCCTGGGTGTAAGGGCCGGGGCCACAGAGGTAGAAGTCGTAGTCGTCAAAGGGCAGCACCGCTTTGAGGTGATCCATACTCAGGCGCCCGACATGGTCGAATGCCTCACCCACTGTGGCCTCCGGCTCGGGTTCGCTAAGCAGCCGAACGACCTTGAATACACCCTGGCTGCCGGCCACCAGGTCGTCCAGCTCCTGGCGAAAGGGCAGCTGTGCCAGGCTGCGGGCGCTGTGAAAGAGGTAGACCCGTCTTGGCTCGGCTCTTTGGGTATTGCGGGCCAGGGCCTCGCGGGCCATAGACAGCAGCGGTGTGATGCCGATACCGCCAGCCAGCAGCACCAAGGGCCGGGACGACTCGACGTCGATGTAAAAGTTGCCTTCGGGGGCTCGGGTTTGCAGCACACTGCCGGCCACGATGGCATCGTGCAAAAAGCTCGACGCCAGGCCCTCGCGCTTGACGCTGATGCGCAAGAACTCGTCCGCCGGCGCACAAGACAGGCTATAAGTGCGCACCACCGCCTTGTCCTGTCCGGGTACTGCCAGGCGCAGGGCCAAATGCTGGCCGGGGGCGAAGTCCGGTAAGGCAGCGCCCTGGGGAGTGAGATAAAAAGAGCGGATCTGCTCGGCTTCGTCCTGCACCGCCATCACTTTCATGTCTTGCCATTGCTGGCTGGCGGACTGCAACCTGGCTTTGGCATCCAAATAAGTGCCGGTTTCCAGGCTGTAGGGCGAGTACGCTTCAAAACGCCAACGCAGTGCCAGGGCGGCAGGACGACGCACCATTTTATCGACATGCACTTTCCACAGCCGCTCGGCTCCGGAAAATACCTTCACTTCCGGTCCTTCCAGTACCAACTCGGTGTGGCCACTAATTTGCAGCAGATCGCCGCTGACAAAATCAATGAATACCAAGCCAGCTTTGGGGTTGACGGCCAGGTTGCCCAGGGTGTTGAAGAACTTGTTACCCGAGTAATCGGGGATGATCAGGGTGTTGCCCTCTACACCGACAAAACCGGACTGGCCGCCCCGGTGGGAAACATCAACCGAGCGGCCGCCGCCCGGGTGGTCCACGTAGCTGGCGACAAACAGTGTGTCGGCGGTAGCGATAAAGGCGGCTGCGGCGCTGTCGAGCTGGCTGTGATGCTCGGCAATGCTTTGCTCGGCTTGGCTTGGCGGTACGGCCTCCATTTCACGCAATTGGATGTATTGGGGGCAGTTACCGTAAGAATGCTCGACCTTGACAATCAAAGCGTCACCGTCCAGAGCCTGAACGTGGCCGTTGATACGGTTTCGCCTGCGGCTATGCAGCTCGATACCCAATAACCCCAACGCCCGCCCTGGGCCGATACCTGGCGCGGCCGGATCGCTTGGCGCAGGCCGGCTGGCGATGCACAGTTGCTGAGGGTCAGGGGAGGTAACAAAACCCGGTTTCCCCTCCAGTAAGGTCGCCCAGGGGTAGCCTTTATCGTCCACCGCACCTACCACCATGAACGGCAATTGATGATAAAAGTCGCGGTGCTGGTCGGGCATGAAATCGCGGATTACCCGCTGACCTATATCGTCCATGCGCTCGGAGACACCTACTTTCTCCTGGAGCAGTTTTTCCCCTTGATGCCAAGGTGAGGAGGCTAACTTAGATAAGTTGTCCATGGTGCGTTTCCCCTGAGAGAGAAAGGGCCGCAGCGGCGACCCAGACCGGTGTTAGAGGCTTTGCAGGCCGACAGCAGTTTTCTGCATCGGCACGAAATCAGGCAGGGCTTCGATACGTTTTAGCCAGGCCCGAACATGGGGGTAGTCTGACAGCGACACGTTGCCTTCGGGAGCATGGGCAATGTAGGCGTATGCCGCGATGTCTGCGATGGTGGCCTCGTTCCCCACGAGGAAGGCGCTTTGCCCTAGCTCCTGCTCCAACACGTTAAACAGGCTGTGAGATTGTGCGATGAGGTCAGGGGCATGGTATGGGGCACCAAAAACAGTCACCAGACGGGCGCGAGCTGGGCCATAGGCTATCTGCCCCGCAACCACCGACATCCAGCGCTGGGTTTTGGCGGCGGCCACCGGCTCTTCTGGCAGCCATTTGCCTTTGCCGTAGCGCTTGGCCAGATACACCAAAATGGCGTTGGAGTCTGCCAGTACTGTGCCGTTATCGTCGATAACCGGTACCTGGCCAAAGCTGTTGAGTGCCAAGAACTCGGGCTGTTTATGGGCGCCCTTGGCTAAATCGACATTGATGATTTCAGTGTGCTGCCCCAGCAAAGACAACATCAGCTCGACACGATGAGAATGGCCGGACAGGGGATGGCGATAAAGTTTGATGGCGTTGGTCATGGCATGGCTCCTTTTGAGGTCAGATGTCAGGGCCGGATTGGCGCGCTGATGGGATTCATACTGATCCTCGAGCCGGGATTGGAGAACGGCTAAGAATAACAATCCACTATTTCACCTCCTGAAAGAATGGCCAGAGTCAAGGAGGCTCATTGTGGTGTTATGGCCGGGTGGGCCCGCATCAGCGGCAGTACAAAATCGATAAAGGAGCGTATCCGTGCCGCCGCTTTGCGGCCTTCGCGGTAAACCAGGTATACGGGGCGGGCAGGTTCGGTTGACCCAGCCAAAAGTTCAACCAGCAGCCCTTGTTGAAGCTCATGGTAAACCTCGTGGCTTGAAAAACGGCCGATACCTAGCCCCTCTTTAACGGCACTGATGGCCCCTTGCTGAGTTGTGCAGGACAAAATGGGCCTGCACTTAAGCTGTGCAAGCTCGGGGGTGCGCCAGTCCAGCTGCTGGGAGTAGGCCCGGGACTGCACCAGAGGGTGTAGAGCGATCTGCTCCAGGCTCTTGAGTGTGCCGTGTTTCGCCAAATAAGCAGGGGTGGCGCAAAAAAGTGGGCGTACTTGGCCTAGGGGCAGGGCAAAGGCCGATGAATCGGGCTGCGCCCCCAGGGTTACGGCCAGGTCGATCCCCTGTTCGTGGAGGTTGACTGGGGTCTCGACGCAACGCAGTGACAAATTCATCTTGGGATAGGCTTTTAGGTACTCAAGCAGGACCGGCAAAAAAAGTTGCTGTGCCATTATCAGCGGCATCGCCAGGATCAGTTGGCCGCTGGCTTCTCCATGTATGCCTTTGGCTGAATCGGCCGCCGAGATAGTGGCGTCAAGGATATGGGCGCAGCGTTCGGCAAAGGCTTTCCCTGCTTTGGTCAACACTATGCCCTGGGTGCTGCGCTCAGCAAAAGTTGCGCCTAGGCGCCGCTCCAGGTTGCCAAGGGCGCGGCTGACTGTCGCCTCCGATAATGCCAAGGTCCGCGCCGCGCCAGCGAGGCTGTCGGTTTGGCTGATTGCCCTGAAAATCGTCATTTCCTGGAACCGGTCCACGTTCAGCTCCTGCCCTGTAATTGCAGAGCCGGGTTGGCCTTGAGTGCCGCCACACAGTGGTCGACAAAGGTGGTCACCTTTGCTGGCAGCATTCGCCCGCCTTGATAGAAGAGTCTTATGGGCAGGGGCGGCGTTTCAAACTCATCCAGAACAATTTCCAACTCGCCAGCTGCCACCTTGTCCGCCACCTGATAGGACAGCACCCTAGTAAAGCCCCAGCCCAGGCTGGCCGCGTTAATGGCCGCCTGATTGGAGTTAACCACCAACCGGGACTGGGGGTGAAAACTCAAGGTGCCCTGGCCGGTTTGGAACTGCCATTCGGTAAGCAGGGCACTTGCCGAGGATTGCACTACCGGTGCATCGATGAGGTCGCTGGGGCGAGCAGGACGCGTGCGGCGGTCAAGGAAGGACGGCGCGGCACAGATAACCGGCCGGATATGGCCCACCGTTACTGCGCACATGCCGCCGTCAGGCAGGTTGCCGATACGAAAGGCCACGTCGACCCCCTCATCGATGAGGTTGACTACCCGGTCGACCAGCATGGCGTTGATGTTAACCTCAGAATGCTTGGCCAAGTACTGTGCCATCAACGGAACCACATAAAGTTCGCCAAAGAGCACTGGCGCCGTGACCAGCAACTGGCCGCAAGCCTTGGTTTGGTTACCGGCTGCCAGTTCTTCTGCCTCATGGAGCTCGCTCAGAATACGTTTGCAGTCTTCCACATAACGCCGGCCGGCATCGGTGAGGCGAACACTGCGGGTGGTGCGGGCCAGCAACAATATACCGAGTCGGCTTTCCATGGCTGAAATGGCCCTGGTGACGCTGGGCGCAGACATCCCCAACCGCTGCGCTGCGGCGCTGAAACTTTCCTGCTCCGACACCGCGATAAGCACCTGCATTTCTTGAAACCTATCCACACCTTCCCCTTGGTCACGTCAGCTTGGGCAATGCCCTTGGTGGCGCTGGGCGCAACGGCCGCCTGTGTAGCTGAGCGGTCGATGGGCTTAAGCGAAACTTTGGCCTTTGGGTGCCAGATCGGCACTGGTATTGAAAACCATACCGCTTTTTTACCCCGGAATAACTGTTTTGCCTTCAACCGGTTGCCTCCGTTCCACCGGCCCCACCCGCTACGCCTGGCGCCGCCAGTTCGACTTCTTCCTCAATCACCTCAAGGGCGAAGCGACGCCGGATTGGAACAAGCACTAAAAAAGGCCCCGCAAGGGGCCTTTTTTATCCGTCGGTGGAGCGGGTGAGGGCCTGCCACTCCTCAAAACTGGCGCCAAGGCTTGCCAGCTTTTGCTGCACCAGGGCCAGGGCGTCGCTGCCCAGCAGCAAGTGGGCCGGGGGCTTGGGGTGGCTGATAAGCGCGAGGATCGCCTCGGCGGCCTTTTGCGGGGCGCCCAATTGCTTGCCGCTTTTTTGCTGGCGGGCCTGGCGCACCGGGTCAAAGAGGGCGTCGTAATCGGCGATGGCGCGCTCGCTTCGCACCATGGAGCGGCCGGCCCAGTCGGTGCGAAAGGAGCCCGGCGCCACGGCGGTCACGGCGATGTTAAAGCCGGCCAGCTCCTGGCTTAAGGTCTCGCTAAAGGCCTCCAAGGCGAACTTGCTGGCGCAGTAATCGCTGATGCCAGGCATGGTGATAAAGCCGCCCATGGAGGTGATGTTGATGATGTGCCCGGCGCGGCGCGCCCGAAAACGCGGAACCAGCGCCTTCATCATCGCCACTGCGCCCCAGAGGTTTACGTCGAACTGGTGGCGCATCTGCTCCAGGCTGGCTTCTTCAAAGATGCCTTCGTGGCCGTAGCCGGCGTTGTTAACCAGCACATCAATGGCGCCATGGCGCGCTTCAAGCTCGGCTACCAGGGCCGGGATGCGGGCAAAATCGGTAACGTCCAGCAAGGCGCCATGGGCGCGCCCTGGCGCCAGGGCGGCAAAGCTATCAAGAGCCGCTTGGCTGCGCACTGTGCCCAGCACCTTGTGGCCAGCTTTCAGGGCCTGCTGGGCCAGGGCCTGGCCAAAGCCGCTGCTAACACCGGTAATAAGTAAGGTTTTCATATTGCGCTCCTTAAAATCCAGGGCGCCCAGCATGCCGGTAGTTAAGGCGGATGATGAGACCCGTTGCTCTGCCATCCTTGCCTAAAGCTCTGAGTGTGGGTGGCTTGGGGTGGTTATTGGCCAGATATGCTGCATAATCCTCGCCATGACCGATTCAAACCTTGTCCCGCTGCTGGCCGAGCTGGCCCCCCTTGAGGGCTACAACCTGACGCCCCTGGATGACGTGCGCCTGCTGCGCTCCAATCGCCCCCTGGCCCGCACCCCGGTGCTGTATGACCCAGGCATTGTGTTTGTGCTGCAAGGCACCAAACGCGGCTTTTTTGGCGACCAGGTGTATCTCTACGACGCCGAGCACTACCTGGCGGTGTCGGTGCCGGTGCCCTTTACCATGGAAACCGATGCCAGCGCGGAGGCGCCGCTGCTGGCCATTTACATGCACCTGGATTTACCGGTGGTGGCCGAGCTGTTGCTGCAAATGCTGCAAGGGGGCGCGAGCTTCGACCACCCGCCGACCGGCATGCAATCCACGCCCCTTGATGGCACCTTGCGCCTGTCTTTGCTGCGGCTGCTCAAAGCCCTTCGCAGCCCGCTGGAGGCAAAGCTTCTGGGGCCTGGGCTGGTGCGGGAGATTTACTTTCATGTGTTGGCCGGGGAGCAGGGCGGCCAGCTGCGCTCGGCGCTAACCCAGCAAGGGGCCTTTGGCCAAATCTCCCAGGCCCTTCGCCATATCCATGGCCATTTTGCCGAGCACCTGGAGGTGGCAGCGCTTGCCGGCCTTGCTGGTATGAGCCAGGCCACCTTTCACAGCCACTTTCGCGCCGTTACCCAAACCTCGCCCATGCAGTACCTAAAATCCATCCGCCTGCATCAGGCGCGGCTGTTGATGGTGCGTGAAGGGATAAACGCCGCTGCGGCCGCCATTGCCGTGGGGTACGAGAGCCCGTCGCAGTTCAGCCGCGAGTTTAAAAGGCTGTTTGCGTTAACGCCCCAGCAGGAGGCGCGGCGGCTGCGCCAGGCTTTTGCCTTGCCGCCCAAGGCGGCGGGGGACTTTATTGCCTCGCATTGAGCATCAAAAAAGCCGCCCGTGGGCGGCTTTTTATCAGCGGTAGTCGACAACCCGGTAGCTGCCGGCGGGTGGCGCCGAGACATACTCGTAACGCTCGCCGCGCTGCTGGTAGTAGACGTTATCAACAATGGCGTAGGTCACCCCGGCCAACACCGCAAAGGTGGCAATTTTGGCGAGATCGCTACGGTGGTAGTAACGGTGGCGGGGCGCCGGGCCACGGTGATGGTAGCCCTTTTGCACCACGATCACCCGGTCGCGGCTGTAGTGGTGGCCGCCGCGGTCCCAGCGGTCATGGTTGTCATGGCGCTGGTGATGGCCCTGGCCGCGGCCTTTGTCATGGCCGTGGCCATTACCGTTGCCATGGGCAAAGGCCCCTGGGAGCCAGGATAAAGGCGGCGATGGCAAGACTGGTTGTTATCTTTTTCATGGCAGTTTCCTCCGTCTTCGGACAGCTGCCACGGTAAAAGCCCAAGCCAAAAAGGGCTCTGAACATGGTGCAGAAAGTTTGCAAGAGATTGATTTTTGGTTACGGATAAGCAACCGGCTTCAGGATGCTGTCAGCTTAAGAAGCGGTTTTGAGGCCAAAAGCGCCACGACCAGCCGCCCCTTATCGCCGCCCAGCGGTAGGATTGTTGGCCGCCAACAGCTTAGAATCGATGCTTTAACGCAATTTCGTGGCGAGATACGCCAATAAAACATAACAAGCACAAGGTGGGATGGATGAAGAGCAGAGTCTCGATGCTGGGGGTTGGCGTGTCGCTGGCCCTGGTAACCCTGGGCGCCAGCGCGGTAACAAAAGACGATTACGCCAGGGCGGAGAAATTCCTGAGTTATAAAACCCAGCCGCTGGTGGACCACGATGTACGCAGCGCCCACTGGTTCAACGACCGCCAGTTCTGGTTTGTCGACACCGACCACGAGCTGAAAACCTACCTGCGCATGGATGTGGCCAGCCTCAAGCCCGAGCCACTGTTCGACCAGAACAAGCTGGCCAAGGCCATCGATAAGGTGCGCGCCAAGGCCGCTGCCAAAGACAAAAAAGCCAAAGACAAGCCCAAGGCCCTGGACGCCAGCAAGCTGGCCATCTCCGAGATCCGCCTGCCAACAGACGGCCATATCCAACTGACCCTCGAAGGCGCGGTTTACAGCTGCGATTACCCCGCCCTTAACGCCTGCCAAAGCGGTGAGCTAAGTGCGCTCTTGGCCGGCAACAAAGACCAGGCCGACATCAGCAAGCTGCACGGCGTTACCTCGCCGGATGGCAAGAAGGTGGCCTTTATCCGCGACTGGAACCTCTGGGAGCATGACATTGCCAGTGGCAAGGAGCGCCAGCTCACCACCGATGGGGTGAAGGACTTTGGCTACGCCACCGACAACGCCGGCTGGATGCACTCAGAGCAAGCGGTGCTGGTGTGGTCCCCCGATTCCAAGCGCATCGCCACCTACCAGCAAGATCAGCGCAAGGTTGCCGATTTTGTGCTGGCCAGCGCCGAGCTGGGCAACCCCAAGATTGAGAAATGGAAGTACCCCTTCGCCGGCGACGAGCATGTGTTTATGCTGCGCCGGGTGGTGATTGATGTGGCCAAGGCCAAGGTGGTGCCGCTGCAAATGGACGCGGACTATCGCCGCTCCACCCTTTGCGACGATGTCAGCTGCGGCGGCCACGGCGCCTGGGACGACGTGCAATGGGCTGCCGACAGCAATAGCCTGGCTTTTGTTTCCACCTCCCGTGACCACAAACACGAGTGGGTGCGCATTGCCAACCCCGATACCGGCGCCATCTTCACCTCTTTTGAAGAGTCGGTACCCACTTACTTTGAAAGCGGCGTCAAAGGCGTGAGCTGGCGTTATCTCTCGGCCAGCCAGCAAATTCTCTGGTACTCCGAGCGCAGCGACTGGGGCAACCTGTATCTCTACGACATCAAGTCCGGCAAGCTGATTAACCCGGTCACCAGCGGCCAAGGCCCGGTGGTGGATGTCAAACACTTAGACCCCAACCAGCGGGAAGTCTGGTTTACCGCCGTCGGCCGGGAACAGGGCGTTAACCCTTACTATCGCCAGTTCTACAAGGCGCCGCTGGACGGTGGCCAACCGCTGTTGCTGACCCCGGAAGCGGCTGACCACAGCATCAGCGTCTCTGAAGATGGCAGCTACTTTGTCGACAGCTACTCCACCCCCACCACCCCGGCGGTAACGGTGCTGCGCTCGGCAAGTGATGGCAAGGTGTTGGCGACCCTCGCCAAAGCGGATATCTCCCGTCTCAAGGCTGCTGGCTGGGTAGCGCCGGAGCAAATTACCGTGACCGGCCGTGACGGCAAAACCCCCCTCTACGGGCTGATGTTCAAACCGACGAACTTTGACCCGAATAAAACCTACCCCATCATCGATTACGTCTATCCGGGCCCGCAAACCGGCTCGGTTCGGGGCCGCAGCTTCCTGGCTGCTCGCGCCGACCACCAGGCCCTGGCGGAGCTTGGCTTTATCGTGGTGGCCATCGACGGCATGGGCACCCCTTGGCGCTCTAAATCCTTCCACGACACCTGGTATGGCGACATGGGCGACAACACCCTGCCGGATCAGGTTAAAGCGGTAAAAGAGCTGGGCGCCAAATACAAGTGGATAGACATGAGCCGCATCGGTATCTGGGGCCACTCCGGTGGCGGCAACACCACTGCCGATGCCATGTTCCGCTACCCCGATTTCTTCAAGGTGGGTTGGGCCGAGTCTGGCAACCACGACAACCGTATCTATGAGGCGGACTGGGGCGAGCGCTACCAAGGCCTGCTGGTGAAAAACGCCGACGGCACCACCAGCTACGACAACCAGTCCAACCCGGCGCTGGTGAAAAACCTCAAAGGTAAGTTGATGCTCACCTACGGCACCCTGGACGACAACGTGCCGCCCCAGAACACCCAGGTGGTGATTGAGGCCCTTATCAAGGCCAACAAGAAGTTCGACATGATGGCCATTCCCAATGCCCGCCATGCTTACGGCTATGCCACGCCTTACATTACCAAGGCGCGTTGGGATTACTTTATCGAGCACCTGGCTGGCGGCACCAGTGGCGATTACAGCCTCAAAGCCTGGCCCTGGTACTAAGGGCAATAAAGAAAAACCGGCCTTTTGGCCGGTTTTTTTATGCTGTTGCCCAGCAAGCTCGAAAGTGACAAAAACCGGTCAATACAAAAGCGATTGCTAATAAGATTTGATCTCATTTTTTGTAAAGATGATAATCATGCGCATTTCCTGCTGCAGTCTTAAGGCGTAACCGTGAAGCAACGCTCCCTCCCTCTTCTCCCGATAGCCCTTGGTGTTCAACTGGCCTTAAGTGGCGGCGCCTTTGCGGCCGACAAAGCCAAAGATGGCGACAAGGACATGGAAGCCATCACCGTTACCGCCAGCGCTGACGCCAGTGCTGACGGCCTTATCGGCGCTTACGCCGGCGGCCAAGTGGCCCGTGGCCAAAAAGCCGGTCTGCTGGGCACCACCGACTACATGGACAGCCCCTTTAGCGGCCTGGCCTTTACCGACCAGTACATGAAGGACATCCAGGCCCAGGGCATTGGCGATGTCATTCAAAACGACCCCGGTGTGCGGGTGGCGCGCGGTTTTGGCAACTTCCAGGAAAGCTACTTTATCCGCGGCTTTACCCTTTCTTCTGACGAAATCGCCTACAACGGCCTTTATGGCGTGCTGCCACGCCAATACGTGGCGGCGGAGCTGATTGAGCGGGTTGAAGTGCTGCGCGGCGCCAGCGCCTTTTTGAATGGCATGGCCCCCGGTGGCGGCGCCATCGGCGGCAGCATCAACCTGGTGCCCAAGCGCGCCAGTAACGACGAGAAAACCGACATCACCCTCGGCTTTAACGACCAGGGCCAGGGCTACGGCGCTGCCGATATCAGCCGCCGCTTCGGCAGCGACGGCCAGCACGGTATCCGGGTTAACGTCGCTCACCGTGACGGCGACACCGGCGTAGACGGCGAGAAGGAAAAAACCGACCTGGCTTCACTGGGTTATGACTGGCGCGGCGAGCGGGCCCGGGTGTCGGCCGATGCCACCTTCCAGGAGCACAAGCTGTACGGCGGCCGCCCCAATGTGACCTTGTCTGGCACCAGCGACGTACCGGCGCCGCCCAAGGCCGATGCCAACTACGCCCAGGACTGGACCCACTCCAACGAGAAAGACTGGTTCGGCACCCTGCGCGGCGAATACGATCTGAGTGACAACATCACCGCCTGGGCTGCGGTGGGTGGCCGTTACTCCAAGGAAGACAACTCCCTGGCCAACCTCTATGTCACCAACAGCCAAAGCGGCGATGCGTTGACATATAGAGCCGACAACGCCCGTGAAGATACGGTGTACAGCGGCGAAGTGGGGCTGCGCGGCCATTTTGATACCGGCTCGGTCAGTCATAAATGGGTGGTTGCCGGCTCCTATTACGATCTGGACTCCAAAAACGCCTACGCCTGGAGCAGCTATCTGGGCCTGGCCACCAACCTGTACCACCCGGTGCAGCTGGCCCGCCCCATCACCGACGGCTATGCCGGCGGTGACATGAGCGACCCCAGAACCACCAGCACCACCAAGCTGCCGAGCCTGGCTTTCTCCGACACCCTGGGCTTTTTGGATGACAAACTGCTGCTGACCTTAGGTGGCCGTTACCAGCATATGGACCTGCGCAGCTACGCCTACGGCACCGCCGACCAGACCAGCAAGTACAGCAAGTCGCGCTTCTCGCCCTCGGCCGGGCTGGTGTATAAGGCCACCGATGCTGTCTCCCTGTATGCCAACTACATCGAGGCCTTGGCCCAGGGCGATACCGCCGGTACCACTACCCTGAACCCCGGCACCATGCTGGCGCCTTATGTCTCCAAGCAAAAAGAGCTGGGGGTGAAGGTAGATACCGGCAGCTTAGGGGGCACTTTTGCGGTCTTTACCACCTCCAAGCCTGGCGGTTATGTCAACGAGCAAAATATCTTTGGCGAATACGGCAAAGACCGCCATCGCGGCGCCGAGTTGACCATCTTTGGCGAGCCGGTTGAAGGGCTGCGGGTGCTGGGTGGGGTAACCTACCTTGATGCCAAGCAAAAGGATGTCAGCATCGCCGCCAACGAAGGCAACCGGGTGATTGGTACCGCCAAGTGGCAGGGTAACCTTGGCCTGCAATGGGACCTGCCCTGGGTCTATGGCCTGAGCCTGGATATGCAAGCCATCAGCACCGGTGCCCGTTATGCCGATGCCGCCAACACCCTGGAAGTGGCTGGCTGGACCCGCTATGACCTTGGCGCCAAATACGGCACCACGGTGATGAACCACGACGTGACCTTCCACGCCCGTCTGGAAAACCTCACCGACAAAGAATATTGGGCGTCAGTGGGTGGCTACCCCGGCAATGGTTACCTGGTGCAGGGCGCGCCCCGCACCTTCAGCCTGAGCGCCAGCATGGCGTTTTGATAAAAGGGGCTTAGGCCCCTTTTTTAATACCCGGTGGCGGCCCTGGTGGCCGCTTTTTTTGTCTGCCTTGGCCGACCTGTCCAAGAGCGCGACTTTGTCACACCGTATTTTTCATCAGTTGTAAGCGTATTACTAATGACTGAATTTTAACCGTGCCTGCCTGGGGCTTCGGGATGCCCGGGCCATCATCTCAATGGAGAATCGGTTATGAAAAGGACCTTGCTTTGGGGGGCTGCCTTGGTTGGCGCCGCCTTTGCGGTGGCTACCCCCGCCGCCAACTTTGTGCCTTATGGCAGCTATCAGCGCAGCTGCACCAATATCAGCGTGTCGGGAGACAGCCTGAGCGCCAGCTGCACCACCCTCTCTGGCAGCCAGCTAAAAACCACCCTGGTTGAGCTGGGCCAGTGCATGAATTCCATCACCCACTACGGCGACATTGCCAACCTTGACGGCAGCCTGGTGTGCATGCCGGACTTACCCAAGGTGGTGGCGGGCTTTGAGTTTCCCCGTGCCGAGAGCGAGATAAACGGCTGGGTATACGGCCAAGACGACACCGCCATGTATCGCCACGGCTGGGGTATTTGGGCGGGGCTGACCCACTATGTGGGCACCGTTGGCGGCGCCGAACTGCGGGCCTTTGAAACCTGGGATACCCCATCCAACATGCTCTATGCCATAGGCCAGGCCAGCAGCGGCAAAGCCAAAATGCTGGGTAGCGAGGTGCGAAAAGCCCAGGGGCTGCGCCTGCAACTGCCGCACCAGTTTCGTAACACTGCCAAGGCCAAGGGCGATTTAAAGCTGCTGCTAAAAGAGTGGCAATCGGCCAAAGCGGCCACCTCGGCTGACACCAATATCTTTGTGTCTGTGGCTTACAACCCGCCGGCGTCCAGTCATGCGGTATCCAACAAGCTCTTTTATGCCAGCACCCTGAAGAACTACATCAAAGAGGGCTATAAGGAGATCCCCAACTTCCCGGCCAACGCCATCACCATCAAGCCGGTGTATAAGGTGATCACCCAAAGCAAGGTGGTAGACGGTATCTACACCTTCCCCGGCTGGCCCGGCACCCCAGACCCGGCCCGCGCCTTCCCCGAAAGTGATTGGGCTAACTGCGTTTATGTGGCGGTCAAAGGCACCGGCAAGGGCGGCAACAGCATCGACCCGACCTGCGCCAACCCCAACGCCAGCAATACCTTTTATCTCAATAACTTCATCCACCAGACCATCAGCAAGGACGACGCCGCTTACCTCAACAGCCAGTTTGGGCTGACCGCCAAGGCCGGGGACATCGCCATTCTGGTGGGCATGCATGTCACCACCCGCGAGATAAAACGCTGGGCCTGGCAAACCTTCTGGTGGTCGGCCGATGCCAACAGCCCGAAACTGCCAAGCTCAGATGCCATTGCCAAGCTGCGGCCCAAGGAGCTGGATGAAGCCGCCGGCCACTACGCCATGAGCCTTGCCTATCAGATGGTGTCACCGGCCCAGCCCATTAACGGCGGCGCCAGTGAAGGGGAGTCGGTTATCGCCTATAACCCCCACCTGGAAGCAGGCTTTGACCCTGGCGTATTCCAAATTTTGAAAGCCGTGACCAAGTCGCCCAGCGCGGTGCAGATGAACCAGTACGGGGTGCAAACCAACTGCATGACCTGCCACAACCTGGCCCTGTATTCCCCCAGCACCGACTACCAGGCCAATAACGGGGCCAACCGGGAGCGGCCTTACGGCACCGACTATTACATGAGCCTGGACGACACCACTTTTGACGGCGTGCTGCGCCTCGATTTTGCCTGGTCCATCCTCGGTTCTTTGGATACCGACAAGTAAAAAGCAGCCCCGAAGGGCCTGACAGATAATGCCGCACGATAGTGCGGCTTTTTTGTGGACCGGGTTTAGGGCAAAGTAGTCAGCTTTGCAATAAAACCTCTCGGGCAACGGTCTTGGAGGTAAGCCCTGGCCCCGAACCTGGCCAGCCATGACGACCAAAAGGAGCCTGTATGGTCTTTAAAAGCGCCCCTGTGGCCTTGTTATCCGCCCTCTTTGTGGGACAGGCCATGGCGGCCAGTACCAGCGAACTGCCAGCCCCCGTTAAGGCCCTGACCGAGCGCGGCCTGGAAGTGGTGGGCACCTTTGCCGCCCCCGGCGGCCTCACCGGTTATGCCGGTACCGTACAGGGCCAGCCCATCGCGGTGTATCTCACGTCCGACGGCAAGCATGTGGTAGTGGGTAATATGCTGGATGAAAACGGCAAGGACTTGACCTCAGCGCCCCTGGACAAACTGGTTAACGGCCCCCGCAATGAAGCGGCCTGGAAAAAGCTCCCCGAAAGCGGCTGGGTACGTGACGGCAAGGAAGATGCGCCGCGCATCATCTACATGTTCGACGACCCGGAATGCCCCTACTGCCACAAATTCTGGAAGGAAGCCCGCCCCTGGGTGGATGCCGGCAAGGTACAAATTCGCCACGTGATGGTGGGTATCATCACCCGCAACAGCCCGGACGAAGCGGCGGTTATTCTTGCTTCCAAAGATCCTGCGGCGCTGCTGGCCAAGCACGAGCAAAACTACCGCGGCGAAGGCAAAAACCAACTGGATGCCAGCAAGGTGCCCCAGTCTGCCCACGACAAGGTGCAGGCCAATGCCGAGCTGATGCAGGAGCTGGGCCTGAGCGCCACCCCGGCCATCTTCTATCAAAAACCGGACGGCTCCATCGGCCTGCTCTCCGGCGCCCCGCAAGGGCCGCTGATGGAAGAGGTGATGGGCGGCCCGATGCCCAAAGGCAAATAACCCAAAGCCCGGCAGCGCCGGGCTTTTTTGTACCTGTTTGGCAAGACTTTTAAAACGATAGTGACAATAGCGTAAAACCCTCACACCCCGCCAAGTGAGCTGCGGCGCCGCTTGCAGCCATTACTACCCTAAAAGGCAACGCAGCTTTCGGTTATGGGCAGTTGTTAGTGCAAAAACAGAGGCATACCTTCTGCTTTGCAAATAAGCAGGCGCCGTGCCACGGGCTGGAGAATACTCAAAGCTTGGCACCGTGCATTCCTAACCTGGAGACATACCATGACCCGCAAGATCCCTATCGAGCGATACAGGAACATCGGTATCAGTGCTCACATTGATGCCGGTAAAACCACCACCACAGAGCGCATTCTGTTTTACACCGGGATCAGTCACAAGATAGGCGAAGTGCACGAAGGCTCCGCCGTCATGGACTGGATGGCCCAGGAACAGGAACGCGGCATCACCATTACTTCGGCGGCCACCACCACGGCGTGGAAGGGCATGGCCGGTAATTTTGCCGAGCACCGCATCAACATCATCGACACCCCCGGCCACGTGGATTTCACCATCGAGGTGGAGCGCTCCATGCGGGTACTGGACGGCGCGGTGATGGTGTACGACGCCGTGGGCGGCGTGCAGCCGCAATCAGAAACCGTCTGGCGCCAGGCCAATAAATACCGGGTGCCGCGCATTGCCTTTGTCAACAAGATGGACCGCATCGGTGCCAACTTTTTAAGGGTGCAAAAGCAGATAGCCGAGCGCCTAAAAGGCCAGGCCGTGCCCATCCAACTGCCCCTGGGGGCCGAGGACGAGTTTCATGGCGTTATCGACTTGGTGAAGATGCAGGCCATCTACTGGGACGATGCCAGCCAGGGCGTGACTTTCAGCTACCAGGACATCCCTGCCGAGATGCTGGCCGATGCCGAGCACTGGCGCGAGCAGATGGTAGAGGCCGCTGCCGAAGGCTCGGCGGCGCTGTTGGACAAATACCTGGCCGGTGAGGCCCTTAGTGAAGCCGAAATCAAAGCCGGGCTCAGGGCGCGCACCATCAACAATGAGATCGTGCCGATGCTGGCGGGCAGCGCCTATAAAAACCGTGGCGTGCAGGCGCTTTTGGACGCGGTGGTGGAATACCTGCCGTCGCCGCTGGACGTGCCGGCCATCAACGGCCACGACATGGACGATGTGGAAGCCGAGCGCCACCCCAGTGACGACGAGCCCTTCTCGGCGCTGGCCTTTAAAATCATGACCGACCCTTTTGTCGGCCAGCTGACCTTCTTTAGGGTGTACTCCGGGGTCGCCAAAACCGGCGACACGGTGTTCAACCCCACCAAGGGCCAGCGCGAGCGTTTGGGGCGCATCCTGCAGATGCACGCCAACAGCCGCCAGGAGATAAAAGAAGTGCACGCCGGGGAAATTGCCGCCGCCGTGGGCCTCAAAAGCGTTACCACGGGGGACACCCTAAGTGACCCCAACAAACTGATTGTGCTTGAGAAAATGACCTTCCCCGAGCCGGTTATTGCCCAGGCCATCGAGCCCAAGACCAAGACCGACCAGGAGAAAATGGGCTTGGCCCTTGGCCGCCTGGCCCAGGAAGACCCGTCCTTTCGGGTCTATACCGACGAGGAATCGGGCCAGACCATCATTGCCGGTATGGGCGAGCTGCACCTGGATATCATCGTTGACAGGATGCGCCGCGAGTTCGGCGTCGAGGCCAACGTTGGTAAGCCGCAGGTAGCGTATCGCGAGACCATCCAGGCGCCGGTGGCCGACGTGGAAGGCAAGTTTGTCAAACAATCGGGCGGGCGCGGCCAATACGGCCATGTGGTGCTCAATATCGAGCCTTTACCCGAAGGTGGCGGCTACCAGTTTGTGGACGCCATCAAGGGCGGGGTGGTGCCGCGGGAATACATCCCGGCGGTAGACAAAGGCATTCAGGAAACCCTTGGCACCGGTGTGCTGGCGGGCTTTCCGGTGGTGGATGTCAAAGTCACCCTGGTGGACGGCTCCTACCACGACGTGGACTCCAACGAGAATGCGTTCCGTACCGCCGCCTCCATGGCCTTTAAAGACGGTATGCGCAAGGCAAGACCAGTACTGCTGGAGCCAATAATGGACGTGGAAGTGGAGACCCCCGAGGAGTTTATGGGCAACGTGATTGGCGATCTCACTTCCCGGCGCGGGGTGATGCAGGGCATGGACGATATTCCCGGCGGCACCAAGCAAATCAAGGCGCTGGTGCCATTGTCGGAGATGTTCGGCTATTCCACCTCGCTGCGCTCCTTAACCCAGGGCCGCGCCACCTTCAGCATGGAGTTCAAGCACTATGCCGGTGCGCCCCAGCAGGTGCTGGATGAGGTGCTGAAAGGCTAAAACCAAAAGGGGTAAGGGCAGAGCCCTTACCCCTTTTTTTATCCGGCGATGGGCTCGGCCCTTGCCTGCTGACGCAGCAACTGTGGCGAGAGGCCAAAACTGCGCACAAACACTTCCCGCATATGGCGCCGGTCCCGAAAACCGGTCTCCCGGGCCACCACATCCAGGCTGTGGCGGCTTTTTTCTATCATCAGCCGCGCCGCTTCCAGGCGCAGCAGCTCAATGCCTTTGGCCGGTGTCTTGCCGGTTTCCTCCTTGAAAATACGGCTGAACTGGCGAGGACTTAAATGCACCGCTGCCGCCAAGTCGTCCACCGTCAAAGGTTGGCGCAGGTGGTTGCGGGCGTAATCGAGGGCGCTTTGAATGCGGTCCGATTTTGGGGAAAGAGCCAGCATCTGTGAATGCTGGCTTTGGCCGCCGGCCCGTTTTTGATTCATCACCAGCTTGTGGGCCACCGAGCGTGCCACATCGTTGCCAAGGTCTTTTTCCACCATGGCCAGGGCCATATCCAGGCCAGCAGTCATGCCGGCTGAAGTCCAGATATGGCCGTCGCTGATGTAGATGCGGTTGGCATCTACAGCAATCTTGGGGAATTGCTGTTGCATGATGTCAGCTAAGGCCCAGTGGGTGGTGGCGCGGCGCCCGTCAAGCAGCCCGGCCTGGGCCAGAAAATAAGCGCCGGTACAGATGGCGGCCAGGCGCCGGGTCTGGCCGCTGACCCGCTGCAAAAACACCAAAGTTTGCGGGCTGGCAGGCAGGTTCAGTGGGTCGTTTACGCCGGTAACTATCCAGGTATCGGCCTGCACATCCCTTGTGCCAAGGGGTTGGGTGTCTACTCCAAATCCCAGGGACGAGGCAACGCTGCCCCCTTCAAGGGAATAAAGGCTTATCTGGTAGAAAGGCTCGCCGGCAACCTTGTTGGCATATTCAAAAACCGCCTGGGCCGAGAGCGAGAGGATTTGAAACCCCGGCTCGACGATAAAACCCACCTTGTGCATGTCTGTCTTTCCTGAGCCAAGTTGCTACCACCCTATACGAGGGGCAAAACCTTGGCCACCTTGTGTGGCCAAGAACGGGTTATTGCAAGGGGATGGGGTTATCCACCAGGGACTGGTTGAACTGGTTAATCAGCGCATGTTCGTTACTGCCCGGGTTATCGCGGATGGGGGCGATGCTTTGCACCAGCACCTCGATGTTGCCCTCGGCAAGGCCAGCCAGGGTTTCACGGATAAAAGCGTCCAGCGGCATGGCGCGCGGGTCGCCGCTTTTGTAAATCAGGTCGGTATCCACCCAGGGCGGCGCTATCTCAATCACCTGCACCGAGCTGTCTCGCAGGGCAAAACGCTGGGACAGGGTGTAGGAATGCACGGCAGCCTTGGTGGCCGAGTACAAGGCGTTGTTGGCCAGGGGCAGGAATGCCAGCACCGAGCTGTTGTTGATAAGGTAAGCCTGGGGCTGGGTTTTGAGGTGCTCGATAAAGGCGGCGCTGATGCGGGCCGGGCCCAGCAGGTTGGTATCCACCATGGTAACCAGCTGCTCGTCGTCAAACTCTCCTTTGGATGGGTCATCAAAAGGCATGGTACCGGCGTTGTTCAGCACCACATTGAGCTTGGGGTAACGGGTGATGAGATCTTTTGCCACCGCCGTTATCTGGGCCGGATCGGTAACGTCCAGTTCCACATAGTCCATTCCCGGGTTGGCGGCGGTGACCTCTTGCAGCAAGGCCTTGCGGCGCCCGGAGATGATCACCTGATTACCGGCCTGGTGGAATTGCTCGGCCAGTGCCCGGCCAATGCCGGAGGTGCCACCGGTGATAAAGATAGTGTTGCCTGACATATTCATGAGTGCGCCTCTCGATAAGTTAAGAAAATCAGTGAGTGTCGGTGTAACGGCTGGCAGGGCTGTTGCTGCCGAGGTTTGGCAACATGGCCTGGCGGGCCTGCTCATAGGCGTCCCACAGGGCGGCGTCGTGCAGGGAAGGAATGGTCACCCGCTCGTTACGGTCAAAGCCCACCAGCGCGGCATCCACCATGGCCTCGGCGCTCATCACGATTTGCGGGTCAAGGTGCTCTACCGGCAGGCCGCCGGTCGCCCAGAAATCGGTGGCGGTGGCGCCGGGCAGCACTGCCTGCACCTGCACGCCTTTGCCGCCCAGCTCATGGTGCAACGAAGTGCTGAAGGCATGGACATAAGCTTTAGAGCCGCCGTATACGCCGTTGAGGATCTCGGGGCCGATGCTGACGATAGAAGAAATGTTGATGATGGCGCCTTTGCCCCGCTTGGCGAGCCCCGGCGCAACGGCGTAGGTGAGACGGGTCAGCGCGGTGACGTTAAGGGCGATCATGTTGTCCATCTGCTCGATATCGCTATCAAGAAGCGGAGTGTGGGTACCGACCCCGGCGTTGTTGACCTGCAGGGTAATGCTGGCGTCCTGGCGCAGGGCGTCTTCCACGGCATGAAGGTCGGCAGGGTTGGCCAGATCGGCCGCTATCACCTCGACGCTTTGGCCGGTCTCATCGCTGATGCGTTTGGCCAGGGCATTGAGGCGGTCGCGGCTGCGGGCAACCAGGATCAGGTTGTAGCCACGTTTGGCCAGGCGGTCGGCGTAGATGGCGCCGATACCGGACGAGGCACCAGTGATGACAGCAGTTCCCAACTCTTTGTTACTCATGATGTTTCTCCTGATTAAATGCGGTGTGTGCAGTTCAGGCTTTCATCATAGGAGGGAGTGGGATGTCCGAAATGTCGTTTATGGTCAGGATTTCAGACATCTTGTGTCCGAAGCAAGAAAAGCCCGGCTTAGCCGGGCTTTTCTTATCAGGGCTTGGCAAGTTGCCAGAGCGCTTCGCTGGCCTCGACCCCTTTAAAGCCGCCGGCCAAGGGCTCTTGGGTGAGCAGGGTGAGCCGATGGCTGGCGCCGTAGTGGCTGGCCACTTCTTGGGGCATTACTGCAAAGGGCGGGCCCTTGAGCGCGTTTTGGTCGTATTCCATGGTGATCAGCAGCTGCGGGGCGCCAGCGCTCAGCGCCTTTAACTGGCGAACGTAATCGGCGCGCATGGCAGCGGGCATGGCCACCAGCGCGGCCCTGTCGTACACCCAGTCCACCTGGCCAAGTAGCGCCGGGGTGAGGGCGAAAATATCCCCCACCCATACATCCAGCATCGGCCCCTGGTAGTGACTCAGGGCGCCGTGGCGCGACACAGTTGGTGCCAGTTTAAGGTCGTCAAACAGCGCTTTGACGGCGGTCTCGCTCAGCTCGGCGCCAGCCACTGGGTAGCCTTTTGCCAGCAGCCAGGCGATGTCGCGGGTCTTGCCGCAAAGGGGCACGAACAGGCGGCTGCCGGCAGGGGGCTTAACCTGGTCAAAGTGGGCGGCCAGCAGCGGGTTGACATCATTCTGGTGAAACCCGGTCTCGCCTTTGGCCCATTTTTGGTGCCAAAAATCTGCTTCCATGGTGGCCTCGCAAACATTGTCAGAGCCGCCAAGGCTACCAGTTAAGGCCGCCCGGCGGTTAAGGCGTGGCAGAAAAAGTGTCAGCGGTTTACGTCCACCACCAGCCGGCCACGAACCTTGCCATCGAGCAGGGCCTGAGCCTTGCTGATCGCTTCGCCAAGAGTGATTTCTTCGGTGATGGCGGCAAGCTTGGCAGGGTCTAAGTCCCTTGCCAGCCGCTGCCAGGCAACCAGGCGCTCGGCTTTGGGGCGGGTGACGCTGTTGATACCTAAAAGGCTCACCCCGCGCAGGATAAAGGGCGCCACGGTGGCGGGCAGATCCATGCCTTGGGCCAGACCACAAGCCGCCACCAGGCCGTCGCTTTGGGTGGCGGCGCAGGCGTTGGCGAGGGTGTGGCTGCCCACCGAGTCCACCACCGCAGCAAAACGCTCTTTGGCCAGGGGCTTGCCGGGCTCGCTAAGCTCGCGCCTGTCGATGATATGGCTGGCGCCAAGGGCCTTTAAGCCTTCGGCCAGTGCCGGGCGGCCGGTGGCGGCGGTAACCTGATAACCGAGCTTGGCCAAAAGGGCGATGGCGACGCTACCCACACCGCCGTTGGCGCCGGTCACCAGCACTTCACCCTTGTTTGGGGTTAGGCCATGGCGCTCAAGGGCCAGGATGCAAAGCATGGCGGTGTAACCGGCGGTGCCGATGGCCATAGCCTGGCGGCTATTAAAGGCCTCGGGCAGCGGTACCAGCCAGTCGCCGCTCACCGAGGCTTTTTGGGAAAGCCCGCCCCAGTGCTGCTCGCCAACCCCCCAGCCGTTCAGCACCACCTTGTCGCCGGCCTTGAAATCCGGGTGTTGGCTGTGGCTGACGGTGCCTGCAAAGTCGATGCCCGGCACCATGGGAAAGCGGCGCACCACCGGGCTGGTGCCACAAATGGCCAGGGCGTCTTTGTAGTTGAGGGTGCTGTGGCTGATATCCACCTGCACGTCCCCTTGGGGCAGGGCGCTTTCGTCCAGGCTTTGCAGATTGCAGCGGTAACCTTGCGGGTCTTTTTCGACAACCAATGCGTTGAACATGTTAACTCCGTTGGTAGGGCAGGCCGGCCATAAAGCCGTTGATAAAGGTGTCTAAAGGGGCCGCCGAGCGGCTTAGGCGAGCGCGCAGTACGGCGCCCTCCCAGCCTATCCAGAAAAAGGCGGCAAGTTCCAGGGTGTCGGCGCTTTGGGCCAAGGCGTCTTCTGCCTTGGCACGTTCCAGGCACTGGGCCAGGCGGCGCTGCCAGCCGGTCAGCACCGCTTCTAGGCGCTCACGAAAAGGCGCCGGCAACAAGGTGATCTCCTGGCCGAGGTTGCCCACTAGGCAGCCGCGCTCAAAGTGGTACCTGGCCATGCCGGCTTTGGCCTGTTCGGCAAAATCGGTGAGCCTTGCAAGGGCCGGGCGGGCAGGGTTGGTCAGGCATTTATCCAGCAGGTGGCAAAAGAAGGCGTCGTAGCTGTCCAGCACCGCCAGGCCAAAGGCCTCCTTGCTGGCAAAGTAGTAGTAGAAGGAGCCTTTGGGCACGGCTACCGAACGCAAGATGGCGTCAAGGCCGGTGGCGCTAAACCCCTGGCTGGTATAGGTTTCGATACCGGCCCTTAGCAGTTCGGCTTTGATTTGCTCGGGGCTTCGGTCCTGGCGGGGCGGGCGGCCCCGGCGTTTGGGTTGGTTGGTATTTTCCATCTAAATTAATTTAGACTAACCGTCTATTAAATGGCAAGGTAAAAGCCCTGCCGGTTATCTGGCAGGCATGAAAGCCAAACAGGAGGTGCCATGAAGTCCCAGTTGTTGTCGCGTCTCGGTATGACAGTGCCCATTATCCAAGCGCCCATGGTGGGGGTGTCGACGGCCCGGCTGGCGGCGGCGGTATCCAACGCCGGCGGCCTTGGCAGCATTGGCGCCGGTGCCAGCACCGCCGAGCAGGCCAGGGCGCAAATCGCCGAGGTACGAGCACTCACCGACAAGCCTTTTAACCTCAACCTGTTTTGCCACCAGCCGGCCCAGGCCGACCCGCTGCGTGAGGCGGCCTGGCTGGCGCACCTGGCCCCCTTCTTTAGCGAATTGGGCGCCAAGGCGCCAACGGCTATTAGCGAGATTTATCAAAGCTTTGTAGGCGACGAGGATATGCTCGCCATGCTGCTGGAAGAAAAGCCGGCGGTGGTGAGCTTTCACTTTGGCCTGCCGCCGCAAACGGCCATCGACGCCCTGAAGAAGGCCGGCATCACCTTGCTGGCCACTGCCACCAACCTGGCGGAAGCCAAGCAGATTGAAGCGGCCGGTATCGATGCCATCGTTGCCCAAGGGGTAGAAGCCGGCGGCCACCGGGGCGTATTTAACCCTGTTGATGACGACGAAATCGGCACCCTGGCGCTGGTCAGGCAGCTGGCTCAGACCTGCCAGCTGCCGGTGTTTGCCGCTGGCGGCATTATGGATGGCGCCGGTATTCGCGCCGCCATGGCGCTTGGCGCGCAAGGGGTGCAGTTGGGCACCGCCTTTATTCTTTGCCCCGAATCGGCCGCTAACGACGCCTACCGCGCCGCCCTGAAAAGCGAGCGCGCCCTGCACACCGCCATTACCAGCAATATCTCCGGCCGCCCGGCCCGGGGCCTACCTAACCGCTTTTACCAGCCGCTTGATGATTTAGCGCCCGCGCTGCCGGATTACCCCATCGCCTATGACGCCGGCAAAGCCCTGGTAGCGGCCGCCAAGGCTGCCGGAAGCGAAGATTTTGCGGTGCAATGGGCCGGGCAGGGGGCGCCTTTGGCCCGCGCCCTGCCGGCCGCCGAACTGATCGCGCTATTGATGAGCGAGTTATGAAAAAGCGGCCCTGAGGCCGCTTTTTTTAGGTCGATTCTTTAGCGCCTTTGGGCATAACCGGTTTAGGTGCCACAAAGTGCTCAACCAATGGCGGTTGCTCGCCAATGTGAAAGGCCAGCATGTTCTTTTGCAGGTCTTGGTCGGCGCGGGTTGCCCTGTGGTGTTGGCGAAGATGTTCAAGCCAGGATTGCACCAGAAAATACTCCAGGTAGCGGCCAGGCTTGGCGGTATCTTCGAACAATCCCCAGGCATAGGCGCCGTCGCGTTGGCGATGGCGGCGAAGGTCTTGGGCGGCGCGGCAAAAATCGGCGCCTTTGGCCGGGTCGATAAGGTATTCGACGGTGATCATTACCGGGCCTTGGTCTTCATTCACCTGGGCTTCCACTACCGGCTCTGGCCAGTGCATGGACGGCGCCAAGTCGAGGCTCGCACCCATTTGTAACTTGTTGCGCCAGGTAAGAGGAATGGCCAGCAAGGCGCCGCAGGCGGCGATGGTCAGTGCCATGGGAATGCCTACCTTGGTGGAGAGCTGACCCCAGATAATACTGCCAGCGCTCATGGCGCCGAAGAACACGGTCACGAAGATGGCAAGGCCTCTGGCCCTTACCCACTCGGGCAGCGCCACCTGGGCCGAAACGTTAAGGCTGGTAAGCACAAAGATCCAGGATACCCCGGCCAGCAAACAGACGGCGATGGCAACCAGGTGGCCAAAACCGGCGGCGAGGATCAGCATCGCGCTGGCGGTGCCGATGGTGCCAAGGGCCACCAGTTTGTCGGCGCCGAGCTTGGCTTTGAAATAGGGCATGATAAAGGCGCCAGACACCGCGCCAACCCCAACGGCTCCCATCATCATGCCGTACAGCGAGGCATCACCTTTGAGCACGGTGCGGGCGATGAGCGGCAGCAGCGCCCAGTAGGCACTGGCAAACAGGAAGAAGCCCAAGGCCCGGGCCATGGTGGCCTTCAAGGGCGCACTGTGCAGCGCGTAACGCACACCGGCTCTTACCGCGCCCCATAAATCTTCATTGGGCAACAGGCGTTCTGGTTTTTGCGGTGGCTTCCACCACAGCAGTGCCAGGATCACCATCAAAAAGCTCAGGCCGTTACTGAAAAATGGCATGGCCACGGAGATGCCAATAATAAGGCCACCAAGGGCAGGGCCAATGGCGCGGCTAATGTTGATGCCCACACTGTTGATAGCGACTGCCTGTTGCAGTACCGGCTTGGGTACCAGGCTTGGCACTATGGCCTGCCAGGCCGGGGCCGTCAGCGCGGCGCCTACCCCCATCACAAAGGTAAACAGCAGCAGTAGGGTGGGGGTGATAAGTCCGGTGTACACCACGTAACCCAAAGACAATGCGGTAACAGCCAGCACACATTGCACCGACAGCAGTAATTTACGTTTATCGAGGATATCGGCCAGTGCCCCGGCCGGCAGCGCAAACAGGAACAGTGGCAGGCTGGTGGCCGTTTGCACCAAGGCCACCATCAGCGGCGATGGTGCCATGGAGCTCATCAACCAGCCAGCCCCTACGTCGTGCATCCAGGTGCCGACGTTGGACAGCACCGTGGCCAGCCACAGTACCGTAAAACTGGCATGTGAAAAGGGCGCCATCGCCGATGGCGAGGCCTGGGTAGAGGTTGGGGGAGATGAAGACATGTCGGGGTGTATCCTTGTGCCGAAAACTCACTTCGCCTTAAAACGGCAAGGCCCGGCGCTGGCCGGGTCCCAAATGGCTGAGTAAAAAAGGGGCCGGTGGCCCCTTTTTTACTGTTACTTGGCCGGTACGGCAGCCAGGATCTGGTGCTCGACTTTGGTACGCTCAGGGGCGCCGTGCACCATGGTGTAAGCGTAATCAACGCCCATACCGTAGGCACCAGAGTGCTCCTTGACGATGGCCATAACGGCGTCGTAGGTGTCGCGGTGGGCCCAGTCACGTTGCCATTCCAGCATGACCTGTTGCCAGGTTACCGGCACCACGCCAGCTTGCACCATGCGCTGCATGGCGTAGTCGTGAGCGGCCAGGGAGGTACCGCCGGAGGCGTCAGCCACCATGTAGATCTCGTAATCGCCTTCGAGCATGGCGCACAGGGCAAAGCTGTTGTTACACACTTCGGTCCAAAGGCCGGCAACGACCACTTTCTTCTTGCCGTTGGCAGCCAGGGCGTCACGTACTTTCTGGTCGTCCCAGGAGTTCATGGAAGTACGCTCGAGCAGCTTGTTGTCAGGGAATACGTCCAGCAGCTCAGGATAGGTGTGGCCGGAGAAGCTTTCGGTTTCAACGGTGGTGATGATGGTAGGAATACCAAACACCTTGGCGGCCTTGGCCAGGGCGACAGTGTTGTTTTTGAGCACTTGGCGGTCGATAGACTGGACGCCAAAAGCCATTTGCGGCTGATGATCAATAAAGATCATTTGGCAATTATCAGGGGTCAGTACTTCGAGTTTGGGATCGGCCATTTGTGTTGCTCCTAAGTGATGTTTGATGCCTAGTCGCTTGAAGAAGCATCAGTTTTCATAGTGATAGTAATAGTTACTATCGTTTGATTTTGAGCAGTGTAATGTAATTGGAGCGGTCTTTAAGCGACCCTTGTGGAGACTGATTGTCTCCACAAGGTAGACCCTTTCGGGTGATCATTTGGGGTAGTTTTAAGTCATCACCCCAGATTGTCGACGAGGTGCTCAATCAGTAGGCGTTGGCGTACCGGCATACCCAGGTTGGGTGGCCACACCGCGAAGATCTCGATGGGCAGAGGCTCAAGGGTGGGCAGGTGTTGCTCAACCAGTTGGCCGCTGTCCAGATAGGGTTGGATGAGGCTGCGAGGCATCAAGGCAATGCCCTGGCCGTCCAGCGCGGCGCCCATCAGCATTTCGTAGCTGTCGGCGGTAAAAACGGTGGGCAGCTCCTGGGCGCTGTTGTCATGAGATTGCATGACTTCCCACTTGGGCTCTTGGCGCAGGGCCAGGAAGCGTTGGAATTTGAGTTGTTCAAAGCCGATAACGGCATTTTTGCCCTTGGCGTAGGCCGGTGAGGCGCAAAAGCAACGCTCAAGGCTGGCCAGGCGTCTGGCCACTAGGTTGCAATCATCTAGGCGGCCCACACATAAGGCCATGTCATAGCCATCGGCAATGGGGTTAAGCTGGCGGCTGGCTTGGTGAAGCTTGAGATGGATATCGGGGTAATGGTTGATAAAATCCATCAAAATCGGTTGCAGCAGCTTGGCAACGCACAGGGGAATGGCCAGTTTCAGCTCACCTTCGGGTTTGTCTTGGCCTTGGCGCAGGGTCTCGCTGGCCTGGTTGAAATCGCGAACAATGTTGCTGCAGTAGTTATAAAATGCCGCACCTTGGCTGGTGACACACACCTGGCGGGTGTTACGGTTCAGCAACTGCACCCCAAGGTGGCGTTCAAGGGAAGAGACCCTCTTGCTGACCACGGCCTTGGAAAGATGCAGGCGCAGGGCAGCGCCACTGAAACTTCCGGCGTCAACCACCGCCTGGAAGGACTCCATAGCTGTTAACCTGTCCATAATTCCTCCTGAACTCTTGCCAATGTACTGATAAGCGAGGGGCAAAATACCCTCTGAAAGTGCGCGGCAAACCACTGATGTCGCTTGGTATAAAGTTAAAACACCGTCAAAAATGCAGAAACTATGCCTAGGTATAAAAAACGCCTTTTGGTCCAAAAATGTCTGTTTTAAGCCCCTGGCATTAAAAACAGTCAATGTGGCTGGAAGTCGCTAATGGCAAGGCTTTCAGCCGTTATCGCGCTTCGTAAATACCGTTGAGAAAAAGGTCGTTGCTCTGGTGAAGCAGCACTGAAAAAAGGTCAGGGATAAGCCTTTGGTATAGGCCGGTCGTGCAAAAACGAGTGCCTGGAATAGAGGATGCGGGGGGAACTGGAATGGCAAGATTGCCGGAGCGAGCTTGGCATGTTGAGAGAGGCTTGGCAATACTGCCTCACAAACGCAAAAAAGGGCTAGCGGCAAAACCGGCTAGCCCTTTTGGTATCTGGTGGCCCCTGCCTGACTTGAACAGGCGACCAATCGATTATGAGTCGACTGCTCTAACCAACTGAGCTAAGGGGCCGTGGCTGGGGAGTATAAGGGGTTTGGACTTGGCTTGTCATCACCTTGACCGGGCCAAAACCCAAGGGATTGAAGGGTTTGGCGAAGAATTAAGCATGGCGAACATGCTGTTCGGTTTTCTCCGTTAGATGTGTGTATTCAAATCGGTAATCCTAGGCGCATCGTTTTTCGACCGGAGACAAGGTCATGGTTATCCGTTTCGTTTTGGCATCGCTGCAGGCGGCTTTTGCCCTGGTTTTGTCCCTGGTGGTGCTGGGGTCGGTGATAGTGCGCAATCTGGCGTTGATGGCAGCCGCCACCGGCAGCCTGGCAGGACGCGCTGCCCTTGGCTTGCAGGGGCGTGTCAGAACCCTACGGCGCCAAGCGCACCGGGCCATGCTGAGCATGTAAAAAGGTGATAACCTGCGGCCTTTATTGCCGTCTCTGAGTTATCCATGTTTGCCTCCCTGCTTGTGATCCTGGTGCCCCTGCTGGTGGGCTACGCTGTACCTGTTTTGAATGCATCCTGGATGGCCCGGGTGAACCAGGCTGTCAGCTACCTCGTTTATTTCATCTTATTTTTCATGGGCATGGGGTTGGCGGCTATCGACAACCTGGGGCCAGCTTTAATGAAAATGGCCGGTACCACCGCCGGTATCTTTGCTGCCATCACCGCTGCCAATGTGCTGGGGCTGTGGGGACTGTCCAAGCTTTTTCACGACCATGGCCGACAAGGGGAGCGCCAGCCCATTGCCTGGGCCAGCGTCTTTAAGGACTCTGGCATCCTGATTGGCACTGTGGCGGCAGGTACCTTGCTGGGCCTGGTGTTACCCGTTAACGCCCACCTTTTTTCCGAGGCTGCGCTGGTCCTGCTGCTGCTGCTCATCGGTATGCAGCTGCGCGCCGCCGGCATGAGCCTGCGCCAGCTGTTCTTAAATCGCCTTGGCGTCTTTATCGCTTTGACAGTCTTTGCCAGCACTTTACTGGCCGGTGCCCTGCTGGCCCCTTGGCTAGGGTTGCCGGTGCGCCATGCCATGGGGGTGGTGAGCGGCTTTGGCTGGTACAGCTTGTCGGGCATCCTGGTGAGCGATGCTCTGGGGCCGCTGTGGGGCGCCACCAGTTTCTTTGTGGACCTTTTCCGCGAACTGGTAGCCCTGGCCCTGATCCCCACCCTGATGCAGCGGGCTTTGCCGCTGGCCATTGGTTATGCCGGGGCTACCGCCATGGATTTTTCCCTGCCGGTTATCCAAAAAAGTGGCGGCGCCAGCGCCGTGCCGGTGGCCATTGTCTCGGGCTTTATGCTGAGCCTGGCAACCCCGGTATTGATGGCCATACTCTTGGCATGAATAAAGCTAACCTGTTTACGCCGCTGCCCGATGCCTTTGACGGCGAAGTCTTTGAAACCCTGCTAAGGCGCAGCGATATGCGCGTCGAGCGTATTGTCTCCCACGGCCAAAGCTCGCCGGACGGCTTTTGGTACGAGCAAAGCGAAGGGGAATGGGTGTTGGTGCTGGCAGGCGAGGCGGAGCTGGGGTTTGAAAACGGCAGCGCCGTGAGATTGGGGGCGGGCGACTATATCGAGCTACCGCCCGGTTGCAAGCATAGGGTGAACTGGACCTGCCCTGACGCCCCCACCATCTGGTTGGCGGTGTTTTACCTGCCATAAAAAACGGCACCCTAGGGTGCCGTTTTTGTTAAGCGCTGAGCTTATTCGTCGAGGAAGCTGCGCAAAATCTCGGAGCGAGAAGGGTGGCGCAGTTTACGCAGGGCCTTGGCCTCGATTTGACGGATACGCTCACGGGTAACGTCAAACTGCTTGCCCACTTCTTCCAGGGTGTGGTCGGTGTTCATATCGATACCGAACCGCATGCGCAGTACCTTGGCTTCACGGGGGGTGAGGCTGGACAGCACTTCCTGAGTGGCAAACTTGAGGCTTTCGCTGGTGGCCGCGTCCGCCGGCAGCTCGAGGGTGTTGTCCTCGATGAAATCCCCCAGATGCGAATCTTCATCGTCACCGATGGGAGTTTCCATGGAGATCGGCTCTTTGGCGATCTTCAGCACCTTGCGGATTTTGTCTTCCGGCATAGCCATGCGAATGGCCAGCTCTTCCGGGGTGGGCTCGCGGCCCATTTCCTGCAGCATTTGGCGGGAAATACGGTTGAGCTTGTTAATGGTCTCAATCATGTGCACCGGGATACGGATGGTGCGGGCCTGGTCCGCGATGGAGCGGGTAATGGCCTGACGGATCCACCAAGTGGCGTAGGTTGAGAACTTGTAGCCGCGACGGTATTCGAACTTGTCCACCGCCTTCATCAGGCCGATGTTGCCTTCCTGAATGAGATCCAGGAATTGTAGGCCGCGGTTGGTGTATTTCTTGGCGATAGAAATAACCAGACGCAAGTTGGCTTCCACCATCTCTTTCTTGGCACGACGGGCTTTGGCTTCGCCAATGCTCATGCGGCGGTTGATGTCCTTGATGGACTCGATGGTCAGGCCGGTTTCCTGCTCGATCTGTTGCAGCTTCTGTACGCAGCGGCGCAGATCTTCTTCGATGGCTTTCATGGTGTCGGAATACGGCTTGGCCGCTTCCAGGTGGCCGTCCAGCCAGCCCATGTTGGACTCGTTGCCCGGGAAGGTTTTGATAAACACCTTGCGGGGCATTTTGGAATCGTCCACCGCCAGTTTCATGATCAACCGCTCCTGAGTACGGACGCGGTCCATCATGTCGCGCATCTCGGCAACCAGACGGTCAAACTGCTTGGGCACCAGACGGAATTCTTTGAAGATCTCCGCCAGTTTCAGTACTTCGTCTCGGGCTTCGTCAGAAGCACGGCCCTTGGCCTTGATGGCAACACGGGCGGTCTCGTACTGGGCGCGCAATGCGGCGAATTTTTCACGGGCCAGCTCCGGGTCGAGGCTGTTGTCGTCCTCGGAGTTGTCCTCTTCTTCTTCCTCGTCGTCTTCCTCTTCGTTCTGCTGATCCTGAGTCAGTTCAGAACCGACATGGGTCGCGGTCGGTGCCGCATCTTCAACAGCGTTAGGATCGATGAAGCCGGCAATAATGTCGGACAGACGCGCTTCGCCTGCTTCTACTCGGTCGTATTGATCGAGCAGGTAGGTGATGGCTTCAGGGTATTCGGCAACGGAGCTCTGTACCTGGTTGATACCATCTTCGATACGCTTGGCGATGTCGATTTCGCCTTCACGGGTCAGCAGTTCAACGGTACCCATTTCGCGCATATACATGCGCACCGGGTCGGTAGTGCGGCCCAGTTCGCTTTCAACGGTGGCCAGAGCTTGGGCAGCAGCTTCGACGGCATCTTCGTCGGTAGAATCTTCAGACATCATCAGGGTATCGGCGTCAGGTGCGCTTTCGAACACCTGGATACCCATGTCATTGATCATCTGTATGATGTCTTCTATCTGATCGGAATCGACGATGTCGTCCGGCAGATGGTCGTTCACTTCGGCATAAGTCAGGTAGCCCTGTTCTTTACCTTTAGCGACCAGAAGTTTAAGCTGCGACTGTGGGGTTTGCTCCATAGACATCATCCGCTCAGGTTGAATAGCCATGCCAAAAAGTGAATACGACAGTATAGCGAGTCGTACTGCTCACTGCTAGCACAGTCTGTGTGTCAATCAATCCCGGCCTTCGCCGAAATCAATGCCATAAGTTCTTGAATTTCTTCTTCTGTAGCCTGTTTCCTGTCTTGCTTGGCAACAAGCTCTTGGTAGCGAATCTCAAGCGATTCGTTCAATAGGCGCTCAACGGCGCCAAGTAGTTCCGGGGCCAGATTGTCTTCGACGGCAGAAAGGTCAAGTTCTGCCAGCTTGTTATAGATGGGGGCATGTTGGCTATTTTCAAGCCTGCGCAGTAATTGACCCGTTGTTGGGATACTGCCTTCCTTTATAACCCGCACCGCTTCGTCCAATACCTCTGCCCCGGGCAGACGTAATGCACGAAAATCCATATCAGGTAAATCGTTGGCCAAGGCCGGGTGTTGCACCAAAATGGCGATGGTCAGCCGCATCAGTGGCGGCCTTCCAGCCTTGCCTCTGGCTTTGTTGGCGGCCCCGGCCGCGTTGGCAGGGGTTTTGGCCACAAAACGTTCTAATTGTTCCTCGGCTACCCCCAGGCGCTTGGCCAGGTTTTCACGCAGCATCACCCGATAGACCGAGTCTGGCAGCCTATCGAGTAGCGGCACTGCCTTTTCTGCCAAGCGCGAGCGGCTGTCAGGGCTGCTCATGTCGATGCTTTTTTCCAACTCCTGAAACAGAAACTGCGACAAGGGCAGGGCACCGGCCAAGGCCGCTTCAAAGGCGGCTTTGCCTTCTTTTCGCACCATGGAGTCGGGATCTTCGCCATCGGCCAAGAAAATAAACTTCAAGGTGCGGCCGTCGCGCAGCAGCGGCAGGGCGTTTTCCATGGCGCGCCAGGCCGCCTCGCGGCCAGCGCGGTCACCGTCGTAACAGCAAATCACTTCTGGGCTGGAGCGAAACAGCAGTTCGAGCTGGTCGCTGGTGGTGGAGGTGCCAAGGCTTGCCACCGCATAGGTGATGCCAGCCTGAAACAGCGCCACCACGTCCATATAACCTTCCACCACCACCAACCGCTCCAAATCGCGGTTCGCCTGGCGGGCTTCATACAGGCCGTACAGCTCGGAGCCCTTGTGGTAGATACGGGTTTCCGGCGAGTTTAAGTATTTTGGGGTGCCGTCTCCCAGCACCCGGCCACCAAAGGCGATGGTACGGCCGCGGCGGTCACGAATGGGGAACATGACCCGGTCACGAAAGCGGTCATAACGGCGGCCGCTGTCGTTTTGCACCAGCATGCCGGTGTCCATCAGCAGCTGTTGGCGCTCAAAGCTGGTGCCGAACTTTTTCAGGACGCTGTCCCATTCGTCGGGCACAAAGCCGATACCGAACTGCTTGACGATATCTCCCGACAAACCGCGGCCCTTGAGGTAATCCACTGCCGCCGGGTGCTCTTTTAAATTCTGGTAATACTGGTGCTGGATGCTTTGCATCAGGGCGTAGGCATCTTCCCGGCGCTCCTGGGCCTTGGCATTACGCTGCGGGCCCTGGGCTTCGCGGGGCACTTCCAGGCCGTGCATGGCGGCCAGCTCTTCGACGGCTTCGGCAAAGTTGATGCGGTCGAACTCTTCGACAAACTTGATGGCATCGCCTTTGGCACCGCAGCCAAAACAGTAATAAAACTGTTTTTGCGGGCTGACCGAGAAAGACGGCGTCTTTTCGCTGTGAAAAGGGCAGCAAGCGCTGTAGTTCTTACCGGCTTTCTTGAGTTTGACGCGGCTACTGACTAGCTCAACGATGTCGGTTCTGGCCAACAGATCGTCGATGAAATCACGGGGAATGGTTCCAGCCATGATGCTCCAGCCAGCGCGAAAAATAAGGGATCGGGTGAAGGAGTTATCCTATCACCCGTATCAGAATTGTCAGGCGCTTAATTTGGCCTTGACCTGGCCGCTGATGGGGCCCATCTCGGCACGGCCTTGCAGCTTGGGCTTGAGCCACCCCATGACCTTGCCCATGTCCGCCGGGCCGTTGGCACCGGTTTCGCTGATGGCTTGGTCAATCAGCGCGGCGACTTCGTCGCTGCTGAGCTGCTTAGGCAGGAAATCCTGCAGAACTGTTATCTCGCCAGCTTCGGCATCGGCCAGTTCTTGGCGGCCTGCAGCTTCATACTGGGAGATGGAGTCACGGCGTTGCTTAATCATCTTGGTGATGATGGCAATGATATCGTCGTCACTCAGTTCGCGACGCTCATCCACTTCTACCTGTTTAATGGCGGAAAGGGCGAGGCGCAACGTGCCAAGGCGCGGTTTGTCCTTGGCACGCATAGCATCTTTTTGCGCGTCGGTGAGTTGCTCTCTGAGACTCATAACGGCTCCGGATGCCTGAACGAATTAGTACAGACGAACGCGACGAGCGTTTTCGCGAGCCAGTTTCTTGGCGTGACGCTTAACGGCAGCAGCTTTCTTGCGCTTACGCTCAGTGGTGGGCTTCTCGTAGAATTCGCGCTTGCGGCACTCGGCCAGCACGCCTGCTTTTTCACAGGAGCGCTTGAAACGACGCAGGGCTACGTCGAAAGGTTCGTTCTCACGTACTTTGATTACCGGCATGTACCATCACCTCAGGGGTTATACGGTTAGGTGGTCTGCAAAATGACCACATATGACTAAAAATGGTGCGGAATTCTAACGTAGCCCAAAGGGCAATGTAAAGCCGATATGTCACCATAAAGGTGGAGATGGGGTCTGGCTATGGGTAAGATAGCGGCCCCCTGTGGTTGCGAGGCTCCCCATGCGCGTTTTAGGTATCGAAACCTCCTGTGACGAAACCGGCATTGCCATCTACGACACCGAGCAAGGCTTGCTGGCCCACCGGCTCTATAGCCAGGTAAAGCTGCACGCCGATTACGGCGGTGTGGTGCCTGAGCTGGCGTCTCGCGACCATGTGCGTAAAACCCTGCCACTGATAAAAGAAGCGCTGCACGAGGTGGGGCTTAACGGTGAAGACCTCGACGGCGTGGCTTACACCGCTGGCCCAGGGCTGGTTGGCGCCTTGCTGGTAGGGGCCACCATAGGTAAAAGCCTGGCTTACGGCTGGAACATTCCGGCCATTGGCGTACACCACATGGAAGGGCACCTGCTGGCGCCCATGCTTGAAGAGCGCCCGCCCGAATTTCCTTTTGTGGCGTTGCTGGTCTCCGGTGGCCACACCCAGTTGGTGGCGGTAGAGGGCATAGGTAAATACCGCATCCTTGGCGAGTCTATCGATGACGCTGCCGGTGAAGCCTTTGATAAAACCGCCAAGCTCTTGGGCCTTGATTACCCCGGCGGCCCGCGTTTGGCGATGCTGGCTGAAAAAGGCAATCCTGAGCGCTTTACCTTTCCGCGGCCCATGACCGACAGGCCGGGCCTGGATTTTAGCTTCTCCGGCCTTAAAACTGCCGCCGCTAATGTTATTCGCAGCGAAGGGGACGACGCGCAGACCCAGGCCGATATCGCCCGCGCCTTTGAAGAAGCGGTGGTGGATACCCTGGTTATCAAATGCCGCCGCGCGCTCAAGGAAACCGGCTATAACCGCATCGTTATCGCCGGTGGTGTCAGTGCCAATAAGCGCCTGCGCGCCGCCCTGGAAAAGCTGATGGCTGGCAGAAAAGGTGAGGTGTTTTACGCCCGCCCCGAGTTCTGCACCGACAACGGCGCCATGATCGCGCTAGCAGGTGCCCTGCGCCTGGCCAAAGAAGGCAGCCGTGAATTGGGGGTAAAAGCCCAGCCGCGCTGGTCCCTCGAGTCCCTGGCGAGCATCGACTAAAAAAGGCGGCTCAGGCCGCCTTTTGTTATTCCTCACTTTTTACCTTTATTGGGGCTTGGAGCGGCGAAACTTCATCTTGGGCTCGGTGCCGTTCCACAAGCGGCGCAGGTTGTCCTTGTGGCGGATGATAATCAGCAGCGACAACATGGCCACCGGGATCACATAGGCTGGCTTGATAAACCAGGTAAAGAGCGGCGACAGCCCGGCGGTGAGAATGGCCGCCAGGGAAGAGAGCCGCGTCAAAATCACCAGCAGCAGCCAAGTGAGAATTTGCAGCCCGGCGAGGCTCAAGCCAATGGGCAGCATGGCGCCAAAGGCGGTTGCCACGCCTTTACCGCCACGAAAATGAAAGAAAATGGGGAAGATATGGCCAAGGCAGGCGGCAATGGCGATAACCCCTAGCCAGATGGCCTCGATACCCAGGAAATAACTGGTCCACACCGGAATAGTGCCCTTGAGCACATCGCTTACCAGCACCATGGCGGCAGCGCCTTTGCCGCCCAGGCGCAACACATTGGTGGCGCCGGGGTTGCCGGAGCCGTGCTGGCGCGGGTCGGGTAGGGCAAAGAGGCGGCAAACGATCACGGCACTGGAGACTGATCCCATCAGGTAGGCAAGCAGGGTCATCAGTACGGCAGTGGCTATCATGATAGGGCTTAGTTTTTTCCGTTTAATCGATAAGGTAAACTCGGCTGCCGTTGTCACACCAGCAGGCCCAAAGCTTAACAGGGCTGGCACCTAAACGAGAACCGACCTGTGACCGATCGCATTTTTATAGAAGGCCTGGAAGTCTATGCCGTCATTGGTATTTTCGACTGGGAAAAGACCCACAAGCGCAAGCTGGTGTTTGACTTGGAACTGGCTACCGACATTCAGGCCGCGGCCAGGGGCGATGACTACGGTCAGGCCTTATGTTACGGGAAAATCAGCGCTTTTATTAGCCAATTTGCCGAAACCCACCAATTCGAACTGATTGAGACCCTGGCCGAGCGCATCGCCGAGCAGTTGCTGAGCCAATTTGGCGTCAGCTGGCTGAAGATGAAGCTCTCCAAACCCGGCGCCGTGCCCAATGCCCGCAATGTGGGGCTGATCATCGAGCGCCGCGCATGACGCCGATGCTCTTTAGTCTCGGCTCCAATGTCACCCCGGAGCTGCATTTGCGGGCCGGGCTCAAGGCCCTGCGCGATGCCTTTGGCGATATTCAGTGCTCGCCGGTGTTCGAGGCCGAGCCGGTGGGGTTTAACGGCACCAATTTTTTGAACATGGCAGTAAAGGCCTGGACCGACTGGCCAGTAGAGGCCGTGCTGGCCTGGATAAAAGACGTGGAATTTGCCCACGGCCGCCCCGAGAACGCCAAGAAATACGCCCCCCGCACCCTGGATATCGACCTTTTGACCTTCGGCGACCGGGTTTGCTTGGAACCCACCGTGCTGCCAAGGCCCGATATCCTCAAACTCGCCTTTGTGCTCTGGCCCCTGGCCGAACTGGTACCGGATGAAAGCTTGCCGGGAACCAATCACAGCTACAAGAGCCTATGGCAGGGGTTCGACAAGAACCAACCCCTGTGGAAAGTGCCATTCGAGGAATAAGTCTTGAGTTTTATTGAAATTATTGTCCTGGCGTTATTGCAGGGCCTCACTGAGTTTTTGCCCATTTCATCCTCTGCCCACCTGATTTTGCCGTCCCAGTTGCTGGGCTGGCAGGACCAAGGCGTGGGCTTTGACGTGGCGGTGCACGTGGGCACCTTGTTGGCGGTGGTGTGGTATTTTCGCCAGGACGTGGGCCGCATGCTAGTGGCCTGGGTGCAGTCTTTTACCGGCCGGCGCGACCAAGACAGCCGCCTGGCCTGGCAAATCATCGTGGCCACCATCCCGGCTGGCGCCTTTGGGCTCTTGGCGTCAGATCTCATCGAACAATACGGCCGTTCGGCCTATGTGATTGCCAGCACCACCATCCTCTTTGGCTTGTTGCTGTGGTGGAGCGATGCCAGGGCCAAGGGCAATAAGGATGAGCATCAGGCCAGTTGGAAAGACGCCATCCTCATCGGCCTTGCCCAGGCGCTGGCGCTGATCCCTGGCACCTCCCGCTCAGGGGTGACCATGACCGCCGCCTTGATGCTGGGCCTGAATCGGGTGGCGGCGGCGCGCTTTTCGTTTTTGATGTCCATTCCGGTCATCGTCATGGCGGGTGGCTACGAGGGCCTGAAGATGGTCAAGGCCGGGGCTATGGTCGATTGGAATGAAATTGCCCTGGGTACGGCCATTTCCTTTGCCAGCGCCCTGGCCTGTATTCACTGGTTTTTAAAGATTTTGTCGCGCCTTGGTATGTTGCCGTTCGTGCTGTATCGCCTGGCCTTAGGCATCGGCCTTTTTGTGTTTCTCGGCGTCTTTTAAGGCCTGCACCTTCTCGATACGGGCGCGGTTTACCGCCTCACCTACCGCAGGGCCTTTGAGGCCCTGCGCCACTATGGCTTTTACATCCACCGTTCTTGCCGCATTAAAGCACCGTCTGACCCAGTCGGCCTGGGGGTAGGGGTGCTGCTCAAAACCGGTGCGGCCGCGGATATCGGCAATGCAGGCCAGCACCAGCTTTTCGACCCGCTCGGGCTTTCGCCAGGCGTCCAACTTGTCAAAGAGCCGGATAAGGGTAGCGGCCCTCAGCTCAAAAGCGGTGTGTACCTGGCAGTGGAGGTCGGAGACCAATAGCGCCAAATCCCGGCAGCCATTGGGCACCCGAAACCGCTCGCAAAAACTTTTGATAAGGGGCAGGCCGCTCTGGCCATGACCATGGTGGCTGGGCCATTTTTCCGGCGGGGTCAGACCCTTGCCAAAGTCGTGGCACAGGGCGGCAAAGCGCACTTCGATGTCAGTGGTGAGCTTGGCGGCCTGGGCCAGCACCAGCAGGGTGTGAATGCCGGTATCTACCTCCGGGTGCCACTTTTCCGGGGCCGGCACCCCAAAGAGGTTGGCCAGTTCCACAAACAGCACTTCAAGGGCGCCACAGGCGCGCAGTACCTCAAAAAACACCTGGGGCGAGGGGGTGTTAAGGGCCTTTTCCAGCTCCTTCCACACCCGCTCTGGGGTCAGGGCGTCCAGCTCGCCGGAAGCGGCCATGGTTTGCAGCAGTGCCTGGGTCTCTGGTGCCACGGTAAAGCCCAGATGGGCAAAGCGGGCGGCAAAACGGGCCAGGCGCAGCACCCGCACAGGGTCTTCGACAAAAGCGTCTGAGACATGGCGCAGCAGCCGGTTATCCAAGTCGCGCTTGCCGCCGTAAGGGTCAATCAGGGTGCCGTCTTCGGCTTTGGCCATGGCGTTGATGGTCAAGTCGCGGCGGATCAGGTCTTCTTCCAAGGTGACATCGGGGCTGGCCGACACTTCAAAGCCGGTATAGCCGCTGCCTTTTTTACGCTCGGTGCGGGCCAGGGCATACTCTTCATGGGTCTTGGGGTGCAAGAACACCGGGAAATCCCGGCCAACCTGCTCGAAGCCGTTTTTTTTCATGGCCTCGATCGTTTCGCCTACCACCACCCAATCGCGGTCATGGACCTCAAAACCCAACAGCTCATCGCGGACAGCGCCGCCAACCAGATAACAGTTCACAAATCCTCCTGCTTGAGCGGCCATTATACCTTGCCAAAGCAGCACTGGCGCGTAACCATATGGGCGGAAAACTGCACAACAGACGAGCCATGTACGAATCTTTCTTTGGGCTGACGGAAAACCCGTTCTCCATCGCGCCGAACCCACACTTCCTTTATATGAGCGAGCGCCACCGCGAGGCCCTGGCGCATTTGAAGTTTGGCCTGCGCGATACCGGCGGCTTTGTGCTGCTGACCGGGGAAGTGGGCACCGGCAAAACCACGGTGTCGCGCCGCCTGCTCAAAGAGCTGCCCGAACTGACTGATCTTGCCTTCGTGCTCAACCCCATGCTCACCGAAAGCGAGCTGCTGGCCACCTTGTGCGACGAGCTCAAGATCCCCTATCCCGAGCAGCCGAGCCTCAAGCAGTTGACCGACGTGATTCAGGCATTCTTGCTGCAAAACCACCAGCAAGGTCGGCAAACGGTGCTGCTGGTGGACGAAGCCCAGCACCTCAAGGTGTCGGTACTCGAACAGCTCAGGCTCTTGACCAACCTTGAAACCGATACCCAAAAGCTTCTGAAAATCATCCTTATCGGCCAGCCCGAGCTTAATCAGCTACTGCGCCGCCAGGAGCTTCGCCAGCTCTCGCAGCGCATTACCGCCCGCTACCACCTGCTGCCGCTAAGCCGCAAGGACTGCGCCCAGTATGTGCTGCACCGCCTGCGCATTGCCGGGCGTGAGCGTCCGCTTTTTACCCGCGCCGCTGTCAGCCGCCTGCACAAACACAGCGGCGGCATTCCGCGGCTGATGAACCTGCTGTGCGACAGGGCCATGATGGGGGCCTACGGCGCCCAGCAAGACAAAGTAGACGCGCGAATGATGGACGAAGCGGCTCGGGAGATCATTGGCCAGGAGCTGCGCCCGGCCAAAAGTCCCATGCCTTGGTGGCCCTGGGCGCTATTGGCCCTGGCAGGAGCCGGTGCCATGGCCGCCTATCCCTGGATGCAGCAAGGCCAGCACAGTGGGCCGGCCCCAAGCGCACCGGTTGCGGCGCCCGCTACCAAGGCCAGCGCTGATGTGGCTGCCGTTGCCGATATTGTGCCGGCGGCCCGAGACCGTATTTCCCTGGCCGCCTTTGACGCGCTTTTTGCCGCCTGGGGCATGCAGGCCCCGGACGGCGAGCCCTGCACCCAGGCCCAGCGCCTTGGCTTTCGTTGCCTGCGCCAGGAAGGCCCCTGGCGGGAATTGGTAGCCCTTGGCCGCCCGGCGGTGCTGGAGCTGCTGGATGACAGCGGCGAGCGCTTTTTTGCCGCTCTTACCAAGGCCGGCAAGGATTACCAACTGGTGCTCAGCAACAAAACGGTGTCGGTGACCAGCCATTGGCTAGACCTGCATTATCGCGGCAACGCCATTTTGCTGTGGCGCCCACCGCCGCAATTTGACAACGCCTTGGTGCCCGGTAATCAGGGCGATCTGGTGGCTTGGCTCGACGGCGCCTTAAGCCAGGTGCTGCACGACCAGCCCCAAAATACCCAGCGTTATGACGACGCCATGCAAAACCGGGTGCGCAGCTTCCAGCGCCAGTCGGGCCTCAAGGCCGATGGCCTGGCTGGCGAGAACACCCTGGTACGCCTTAACCGCGCCCTAGGGGCGCCCGGACCCGTGTTATGAGCCTGCTTGCCAAAGCCCTGGCCCGGCGCCAGCCGCAGCCAGCCCCTGCCGCTATTGAAGGGGGCTTTATCGCCGACACGCGCCTGTGGTGGCGCCGCGCCTTGACCCTGGTGGTGCTGCTGGCCTTGGCGCTGGCGTCCTGGCTGAGTCTGTCGGCCCTGGAGCCGGTGTTAACTGTGCCCAAGGCCATCACCCCCAAGGGGGCGCCAGCGCCCAGCAACGACTCCACCGCCCCCATGGTGCGGGTGCGAGAGCCGGCCATCAGCCAGGACCCTTTCTTTATCAATGCCCAAAAGCCGGCTCCGGCGCCGGTGTTAAAGGACGATGCCGCGCCTGTATCTCGCGGTATCAAGGCTGACCATATCTTTTACACCGGGCATTTTTACGCCTCTGATCCCTCTGAGCGCTGGGTGAAATTTAACGGCCGCAAACTGCACCAGGGGGAGAGCTATGAGCAGATTGATGTGCTGGAGATAGGGCCGGACAGCGCCAAGGTGCGCTTTGACGGCAAGATAATCTGGCTAAATGCCCTTACCAACTGGCCCCTGGACAACAGCGCCCAGGGGCCAGCCAATACCAAGACCGCCGATTAACGGAGTTAAGGCTGCGGGTTAAAGAGCCGGCTGCGGGTCAGTAGCGGCAGCTTACCAAGGCGGTTCATCAGCGGCGCCGCCAGGCGCTCCACCAAGGCCTCTGCCCGCGCCAGGAAGGGGGTGTAACAGCCCCAGGCGATGGACATCAGGCTGATAAAGAGCCCGCCGACAAAATCATCCGAGCCCCAATGGGCTCCGGCCACCAGCCTTGGCAGCATGAAAAGTGCCGTCAGGGCCCACACCAGGGCGAGCTTCCAGCCCCGGGCAAAGAAGCTTAAAAAGAGCGCCCACAGCAGCACCACCGAGGCGTGATCCCCCGGGAAGCTATGGCCGGCGCTGTCTTTGAGGGCCACCTTTTCCCAATCGGGGAAGAGTTCGGTCAGGCGCACCGCGTGAGATTCTATCAGCGACGGGCTGGCGTGCTCCCAGCCGAGCTTGTAGGACACCGAGGTGAACAGCATCCGGGTGACCAGCAGCAGCGCCAGCAAAATTAAAAAGCCAAACAGGGCCTTGCGAAGGTGCAGGGCGCTAAATACCAGATCCCGGCGCACCAAAAACCACATCATTACCAAGCCCACGGCAATGTCCATGGGCCTGATGCTACCTAGCGCCCATACCAGGGCGTAGGAGTGGGAATGCTGCAAGGGGCTGTTGAGCAGGGTAAAGAGCTGATCGTCAAAGTTGTCCCACAAAGCCCGAGTAACGGGCCAGAGCCAGGAAGCGAGCAGCAGCAGGGAAAGGATGTTGAGCGTCAAAAGTGGACGCAGACGCCAGTGGGCGTCAAAAGGAGCAGGGCGCATCATCGAATACCAAGTACGGCAAAACCTTAATGTTTTATTAAGGCGGCTGTCTTGAGTGTGAACGAGCGCTGTCATCGTCCTGAAATATACCGCTATGCCGGGGTCATGACAGTAATAACCGCCCTGAGTGAAGAGGGCTGAAATAAAAAAGCCGCAGCGGTTGCTGCGGCTTTTGCCTTGCTTGCGCCCTTAGTCGCCCAGGGTCAGCAGGGTGGCGTTACCACCCACGGCGGTGATGTTGTTGGTGCGGGTCTTCTCGGTGACAAACCGGAACAGGTAGTGCGGGCCGCCGGCTTTGGGGCCGGTGCCGGACAGGCCCTGGCCGCCGAAGGGCTGGGTGCCGACCATGGCGCCTATCTGGTTACGGTTGATGTAGCAGTTACCCACGTTGGCCTTGTCGGCGATTTCCAAGGCCAGGCCTTCGTTGCGGCTGTGTACGCCGAGGGTCAGGCCATAGCCGGTGGCGTTGATGGCGTCTATTACGCTGTCCAGTTCGTCGGCCTTGAAGCGCACCACGTGCAGGATGGGGCCGAAATTCTCTTTGGTCAGCTGGTCGATGCTGCTTATTTCAACCGCGGTCGGGGTGACAAAAGAGCCGTTGCGGGTGGCTTCACCCATGGGGGTGGTGGCGATGGGCTTGGCAAGGTCTTTGAGCGCTTCGAGGTGGGCTTCCAACTGGGCCTTGGCATCGTTGTCGATAACGGCGCCGATGTCGGTTTTGTAATCCCAAGGGTCCCCTACCACCAGCTCCTGCATGGCGCCTTTTAGCAGCTCCAGAATGCGGTCGGCCACGTCGGCTTGCACGTACAGGACCCTAAGGGCTGAGCAGCGCTGGCCGGCGGAGGTAAAGGAAGAGCCAATGACATCGTTCACCACCTGCTCGGGCAGGGCGGTGGAGTCGACGATCATGGCGTTCTGGCCACCGGTTTCGGCGATCAGGGTCTTGATGGCACCGTCGTGGTCGGCCAGGGCCTTGTTGATGGCTTTGGCGGTAGCAGTAGAGCCGGTAAACACCACGCCAGCGATACGGTCGTCACTGGTCAGGGCTGCGCCGACACCGGCGCCGTCACCGGGCAGGAAGTGCAGCACGTCGCTTGGCACACCCGCTTTGAGGGCCAATTCGATGGCGCGAAACGCCACTAGGCAGGTTTGCTCGGCCGGCTTGGCAATCACGGTGTTACCGGTGGCCAGGGCCGCCGCTACCTGGCCAACAAAGATGGCCAGCGGGAAGTTCCAGGGGCTGATGCAAACGAACACGCCCTTGCCTTGCACGTACAGCTCGTTGAGCTCGCCGGTGGGTCCGGGCAGCACTTCGGCGCCGTTGAACATCTTGCGGGCCTGCTGGGCGTAGTAGCGGCAGAAATCCACGGCTTCGCGCACTTCGTCGATGCCGTCTTGCAGGATCCGGCCAGCTTCACGGGCAACCAGGGCGATCAGCTCAGCTTGGTGCTCTTCCATCACATCGGCGAAGGTCTCCAGGGCCTTGGCCCGCACTTCGACGTTGCTGTTGCGCCAGGCCGGGAAGGCGGCCTTGGCCAGCGTGATGGCTTCTTTGGCCTGGGCGGCGCCGGCAAAACCGACGGTGCCTACCACATCGCTGTGGTTATGGGGCGATACCACCTGCTGCGGCTCGCCGCTTTGTACCTTGCCGCCGATAATGGGGCCGGCTTGCCATTGGTGGTTTTTAAAGGGCGCCAGGGCGTCGAAGAAAGGCTTGGCTTCAGACTGGATATGCAAGTTGGTGCCTCCGGAATTCTTGCGGGTGCCGTAAATGGCCGCGGGCATCGGAATTTTGTGGTTGGCCAGGCTCGGGGCCTCGGCCAGGGTTTTCAGCGGGTGGGTGGCCAGGCTCGAGACCGGGGTTTTCGGGTCCACCAACTTGTGTACAAAGGAGCTGTTGGCGCCGTTTTCCAATAGGCGGCGCACCAGGTAGGGCAGCAAGTCTTTGTGGCTGCCCACCGGCGCGTAGATACGGACCGACTGGCCGGGGTTTTCTTCCAGCACAGTGTCGTACAGCTCGTCGCCCATGCCCCACAGCCGCTGGTATTCAAAAGGCCGGCCAGCGGCCATGGCCTTGATGGCGGTGACGGTGTGGGCGTTGTGGGACGCAAACTGCGGGTAAATCACGCCTTTGGTGTGCTCGCTCAGCAAGAAGCGGGCACAGGCCAGGTAGGAGGCGTCGGTGCTGGCTTTACGGGTATAAACCGGGTAGCCACTGAGGCCGGCGGCCTGGCACAGCTTGATCTCGGTATCCCAGTAAGCGCCTTTTACCAGTCGCACCGGGATAAGGTCCCCTTGCTCTTGGCCAAGGCGGGCCAGCCAGTTCAGTACCGGCAGGGCACGCTTGGAAAAGGCCTGTACCACCAGGCCGAAATTGCCCCAGCCCTTGGCAGCATCGCTGCGATAGACCGCTTCAAAGATATCCAGGGAGATCTCCAGGCGGTCGGCTTCTTCGGCATCAATTTGCAGGCCGATGTTGGCGGCGCGGGCTTTTTCGACCAGTTGGCGAACAATCTCCACCATCTCGGTACGTACCCTATCGACGTTCTGCACGTCGTAGCGCGGGTGCAGGGCCGAGAGCTTGATGGAGATGGTGGGGCGGGGGGCTTTGCTTTCGTCGTATTCGGCGCTGCCCAGGGCGGCAATGGCGCTGGCGTAGTCGTCAAAATACTTTCGGGCGTCCTTGGCGGTCAGGGCCGCTTCGCCCAGCATGTCGTAGGAGTGGGTGTAGCCCAGCTTACGGGACTTTTGCGAGTTCTTCAGGGCTTCCTTGATGGTGCGCCCCAGCACGAACTGCTTGCCCATGATCTTCATGGCCGCGTACATGGCCTTACGCACCACCGGCTCGCCCAGGCGATTGACCATGCGGTTCAAGAGGCTTGCCGGGCTGCCGTCGATGCGGCGGTCCATGGTGATCACTTTGCCGGTCAGCATCAGGCCCCAGGTGGAAGCATTCACCAGCAAAGATTCGGACTGATTAAAGTGCCTGGCCCAGTCGGCGCCGGACAGCTTGTCCTTGATGAGGGCGTCGGCGGTGTCAGGGTCTGGAATGCGCAGCAGCGCCTCTGCCAGGCACATCAGGATGATGCCTTCTTGGGTGTCCAGGCTGTATTGCTGCAAGAAGGCCTGGATACCGTCGCCGTTGTCGTGATGGGCACGGATCTTGGTCACCAGCCGCTCGGTTTCCTTGGAGGTGGCCTGTACCTGCTCTTCGGCGCTTGGCACCAGCTTTAACAGCTCGGTCAGGTAGCTTTCTTCATCTACCGCGTAGTTGTCGGTAATGGCTTGGCGCAGCACATCGAGGCTGGGCAGCTGGTAATCCGGTGCAATCACCTGGCTTGGATTGAACATAGGGCTAGACACCTTTGCTACAGGGCTCTGTTGTGAGCCAAAGGCTGATGAAATTTCCACCCTCGGCGGGCAGGACGGCGCAGAGTATACAATATACACGGTGCATGAAAATCCCCTTTTCACCGCATTTGAGCAGCGCGTGAAAGCACTGAAGATTGGCTCACAAAACGCCCCTTTACCGCTCCCTTCTATCATTGATGGCTAACTGTTTACAGTGCGAATGATTGTGCTGTTAAGGCAGCAAAAATAAGGCTTGTTGGCTATGCGGGGGGGCTGCATGACTAGAGCGTGGGCTCTAAAATGACAAGTGCCGCCTGTGGCGGGTGTTATGGCAGGAAAGATGCTTTGGTGGATGTGGTTATATTTGGGTTTTAATGCGTATTTTTTGGTTTTTTATTTTAATGTTTGCATTCGGTATACAAATAAAAAGGCCGCGATACGCGGCCTTTTTATTTGGGGGCAATATATTAAACCCACATGTCCTTGCGTTTCTTGCGGGGCACCAGGTGCGGCAGCACCAACCCCAGCAGCAAACCGGCACCGGCCACGCCGCCGCCATACATGAACCAACGCATCAGGTTGCTTTGGTCCATGCCTTTCACCTGGCTTTGCAACTGGCTGATGGTGGCCTGTTGTTCCTGCACTTGTTGGGTCAGCTGCACTTTGTCCTGCTTGAGGTTGTCCAGGGTGCTGGCAAGCGCCTCGTGGCCGGAAGACAGCTCGGTGATTTTGTCCTGGGCAGCCTTAAGGGAGGCCTGGAGTTTGGGAATGGTGACCCTGAACGACGGGGTGGTGGTTACGAACTGGCTTTCCACCCAGCCGTCACGGCCCTGATCGTCTTCCACCTTGGTGAAGTCACCGCTGTGGTCCAGCACTTTGAGCTCGGTACCGGCGTTGATTGAACCGATGATGCGGTAATCGCGGGACGGACCGGAGTGCAGGAAAATATAAACGTCTTCACTGACGTAGGCAGGATCGGCAAAGGAAAGCCCTGGTGTCAAAACCAGCAGCAGAAGCAGCGCACGCTTTAGCATTGTGTTGATTATCCGAATAAAAGTCGCCGCACAATCCTAGATAGCAAAAAAGGCCATGGCAAGTGCCATGGCCTTTGATGTTCAGGAGAGGATCAGTGCTTCGAGGATCCAGAAGATGATGATGGACAGCAAAGCCCCGGCCGGCAGGGTAACGACCCAAGACACCACGATGTTGCGGATAACCGACAGGTTAAGGGCAGCGATACCGCGGGCCAGGCCCACACCCATGATGGCCCCTACCAGGGTTTGGGTGGTGGAGATGGGCAGGCCGGTGCCTGAAGCCAGTACCACAGTGGTGGCGGTGGCAAACTGGGCGGCAAAACCGCGGCTGGGGGTGAGATGGGTAATGCCGGTGCCGACGGTTGCCATCACCTTTTTACCCATCACCGCCAGGCCCAGTACGATACCGAAGCCGCCAAGGGGCAAGATCCACCAGGCGATAGAGGATTTGGAGGCGATCACGCCGCCCGCTTCCACCACGCTCACCACCGCCGACAGCGGGCCAATGGCGTTGGCCACGTCGTTGGAGCCGTGGGCAAAGGCCATGGCGCAGGCGGTCAGTACCATCAGAATGGCGAACACCTTCTCAACGTTGGCAAAACCCATGTCCTTGTCGTCGGAGGGGTTATACTGCTTGCGGCCGATAAAGAGGTAGCCGCCAATCATCACCACCAAAGAGGCAAGGAAGGAGTAGAGCCAGTCTTCGCCGTTGCTCAAGTGCAAGCCGATGTGGGACAAGCCCTTTTTCAGGGTGACCAGGCTGATGACGAAAGCGGTCAGGAACATGTACACCGGCACGAAGCGCTTGGCGTTTTTCAGCGGATCTTCGGTGTCGAAGATAAAGCGCTGCACGCTGACGAAGATAAAGTAGGCAATCAGGCCGGAGATGGCGGGGGTGATGATCCAGGAGCCGACAATGCCCAGGGTCTTGCCCCACTGCACCGCATCACTGCCAAGGGCCACGGTGGCAAAGCCGATGATGGCACCGATGATGGAGTGGGTGGTGGACACCGGCCAGCCGTAGTGGGACGCCACAATCAGCCAGATCCCGGCAGCCAGCAGGGAAGCTATCATCCCCAGCACCAACACGTCGGCGTGGCCGACAAAGGCGCTGGAATCGATAATGCCCTTGCGAATGGTGGAGGTGACTTCGCCGCCGGCCAGGTAGGCCCCGGCAAACTCGAACACCATGGCAATGATGATGGCTTGTTTTACGGTCAGAGAACGGGTGCCCACAGAGGTACCCATGGCGTTGGCTACGTCGTTGGCACCAATACCCCATGCCATCAAAAAGCCGACAAAAGCCGCAAGCAGCACCAGAACGGTACCGTAGTTAGCGATGATATCCATGTTTGTTTCCTGTTAGCTGCGCGCCAGGAGCAGCTCCAAGCGTGACCCCACGCCCTCCGCTCGGTCGGCCAGGTCGCCAACCCATTCGAGGATGGAGTAAAGGAACATGACGTCGATCGGGTTCAGATCCTTCTCAATCGCCAGCAGTTGGCGACGCAGGCGGATCTGCAACTCGTCGGTATCGTGCTCGATGTCATCGAGCTCGTTGATCATCCGATTGACCAGCTCAACCTCTCGGCCACGGAAACCGGTCTCGAGTAACTCGTCCAGTTCGTTGATGGCCTTGGCGGCAAGCGCTGTTGCGTCCAGGCAACGGGAAAGGTAGGCGCCGAATTCTTCAGCGAAGATGGAAGGGATCTTGAGCTTACGACCCAGCACCCGGCCGGCAATGTCCTTGGCCTTGTTGGCGATACGGTCTTGCTCTTTGACCAGTTCCAGCAGGTCGGTACGTTCAACCGGCATGAACAGGCCGGACGGCAGCGTCAGGCGGATCTCCCGCTTCAGTGCGTCGGCTTCTTTTTCAAGCTGGCTGATAAGGTTGCGCAATTCCCCGGCTTGGTGCCAGTCGTCGGCGAGGACCGCCTCAAAGAATGGCAACAATTTCTGGCAGCACTCGTGGACCTTGTCCATGTGTTGCTGCAGGGGCCGGATCGGCGATTTGGCGAAAAGACCTAAGATACTGTTTGCAGGCATGGTTGCCCCTCATATTTGACGATAATGTCGGCATCAGGCCAATGCGGCGCGAAGAATAGCGCAAAGGTCTGCTGTAATAAAACGGTAATGGCGTTTTTTTTGCGGCTATGGCCGTTATAATCAGCCCGACACCTGTCAACCAAAAGCCACGATGGCCATCGAAACTGAACTTAAATTACGCGTAGCAAGCCAGGTCGACACCGACAGCTGGCTTGCGCCCCTTCTCGGTGAGGCGGCCAGTCGCCACCTCAAAAACACCTACTTTGACACCGCTGACGGTCTGTTGGCCGGCTGGCGCATGGGCCTTCGCATCCGCGAAGTGGACGGCCAGCGGGAGCAAACCCTCAAGCTGGCCGGCAATTCGGGCTCGGCGCTCTCTGCCAGACCTGAATATAACCTGCCCATCGACGGCGACAAGCCGGACTTACACGCTTTCCCGGCCGAGGTCTGGCCCCAGGGCACCGATTTGAATGCCCTGGCGCAAGCGCTGGTGCCGGTGTTCTCCACCGACTTTGCCCGCCAGAAAACCCTGGTGGCAAGCGGCCAGGTGGAGTTCTGCTGGGACCAGGGCGAAGTGTGCGCCGGCGAGCGCTGCCTGCCGATCCGCGAGCTCGAGCTGGAAATGCAGGGCGAGGACCTCAAAGCCCTGTTTGATTTTGCCAGCGGCTTGCTGCGCGACGGCGTGCAGTGCTTTGGCCTGTCCAAGGCGGCGCGAGGCAACTGGCTGGCCAAGGGCCAGGGCAGTCTCGACATGGATGCCCCGGTGCCCGCTGTTGACCGGCAAATGAGCAACGACGACGTGCTGCAACAAGCGCTGGCCTGCGCCATCAGCCAGTGGCAGCAAGCCGAAGATGCGTTTTTGCTGCAACCGGGCTGGCAGGCATTGCTGGCCATCAGCGAGGCCTTGCAGTACTTGCGCCAGGTATTGAGCCTCTTTGGCGGCCTGGTGCCGCGCAAGGCCTCAAGCGAGCTGCGCCAAGAATGCCAATGGCTGGCCGACCAGCTGGCCCAGGCCCAAGCCCAGGTGCGCATTGCCAAGGTGCTGGGCAGCAAAGGCAGCGGCTTTCGAAAGCTCAGCATCAGCGATGAGCTTTTGGAGCAGGCCAATGCCCGCCAACAGGTGCTGCCGAACCTGGCCTTCTTTACCCAGCTGCTGGCTGGCGAGCGCGCCAATCGCCTGAAACTTTCAGCTCTGAAGTTTGTGGCGCTCAAAGAGTGGCGAGTAAAGCTTGACGCCTCGGCTCTTGCCGAGCTCGACAAACCCATCAAATGGTTTGCCGATACCCACCTTGCCAAGGCCTTTGCCGACATCAAGCGGCACCTGACCCGGGGTATGAGTCTGGCGCAATATGTGGACCAGGAAGGGCGGGTACTGCGCTACCTCACGTGCTGCCGCACTTTCGCCGGCCTTTATCAGGACGGCCTGGCCATGGCGGCGCTGGAGCTGTGGCAGGATTTCCTGTTCGGTCTGGAAGAAGCGCGCCGCCTGGAAGGGCTGGGGCAGCTGGCTGGCCGCCTGGATTTGTCCGACGAGGACGAAGAGCAGCTGGAAGCCTGGCTTAATCGCAAGCGCCAGTCGTTGGTGGTGGCGATGGATCAGTCTCGTCAGCTGGGGCTGGATCAGCCGATTTACTGGCCTTGAGTTGGTCGCTGAGCGCGCCAAGCTGCTCGCTCAGCAATTGCACCTGCTGCTCAAGACTGTCGAGCTTATGCTGCACCGTTCTGTGGTGCAGCTCTTCGGTTTCGCCGCTGCGGGTCAGCCGGGCCGCCATTAAACCGCTCAATCCCCCGAAAATTGATACCCCGGTGACGATCACCAGGGCGCTGATGATGCGCCCGGCGGTGCTGACCGGGTAGTAATCGCCATAGCCGACGGTGGAAATAGTCACCAGCGACCACCAGATGGCGTCTTCGGCGGTGTGGATATTGGAGGCGGGGTTGTTGCTCTCGGCCAGCAAAATGGCGATGGAGCTGCCTCCTATCACCACCACCAGGGTCACCAATATGGTGGCCAGCACCGCATGGGTACTCTCTTTTAACAGCTGCTGGATCACCTGATTGGCCATGCGCAGTACCCTAAGTACCCGCAGCACTTGGAACAGCCTGCCGTAGCGCAGCACATCTACCGCCGGGATACTGGACAGCACATCTATCCAGTGGGCACGCACATAGGCCCATTTGTCCTGGGCCTTTACCAGGCCAATGGCAAAGCGGGTCAGGAATATCACGCAGATGACGGTGTCCATCAGCAGCAGCAATTCCCGCTCGTCCCTGTCGAGGGGCGCAAACTGCAACACCAGTACCACCGCCACGGCCACGACCGAGAGGATCATCATCGCCAGTTCGATGGGGGTGGGGGCCAGTACCCTCAGTTCGGGTTTCACGCTAGTCGTCCTTTAGTAACGCATCTGCCTGTTCGGCCAATTCTTGCATGACCCTTTTCTTAATTTCCAATTGATCGTCCGGCAGCAGCCCGTAACGCTCGCCAAGGCGCAGGTAGTCGTCGCCGCTTAAGGTCACGGTCAGGCGAGGCCGTTTGGGGCGGGTGGTGACTGGGAGATCAAGCATGGCGCGAATTTGGTCCGACGGGCTCAGGCCTTCTTCAAGGGCGGCCAGGCGAATGGCGTACTGGAGCTTACTGTCCAGATCAAAGGCCACCTGCACCGCTTTCATGGCGGCAATGGACGAGGCCCATTTTTGCTCCAGCTTCTTACTCATCAGGCAATCCCTTGAGTCGGGCCAATACCGTAGCGGCAGAGCTGGGGGCCGGTACTTTGGCCTCGGCATCGGTGCGGGCTTCGCGCTGGCGAATGGCCTTGAGGGCAGCCTTTGTGCTGGTGCCCTGGCGTTTAAGGAGCGGGTCCAGGGTGTGCTGCATGCGGGCCAGTTCCCGGGCGGCGCTTACCAGGCTGAGCTGGCGGCGAAGGTCCACCAGTTGCCGCTCCAATTGCCGGTAAAGGCGCTGTTCTTCTTCAATGGCCTGGCGGCGGCTGGCGATAAGCAATAACTGGTTTTCCAGGTTGGCCAGCAGCTCGGCGCCGCGCTGGGCCGCTTCCATATCGCCTTTGGCCAGCACCGCGCGAAGGGCCGCTTCCTGCTCCACTGCCGCCTGCTGGCACTGGGCGTGGTCGCTGGCGATGGTGTCCAGGCGGGCTTGCCAATGGGGAGCCTGGTCTTGCAGCTGCGCCAGGCGCTGGCGGGTGTCTTCCAATTGCAGGTTAAGGCTTTTGGCGTCGCCCTTGATGTCGCTGGCCAGCAGATCCTTTAAAAGCGTCATACCGCCTCCAGGAAGTGGCTCATGTCATCGAGGATGTCCAGGGTGTTGTCCGACAGCACCACCAGCTCGTGCTCGATATCAAAAAGGCTTGAATGCACCGACAGCGCCCCGAAGATCACGAAGCGCTCGCCCATCTTGGCAAAAGCGGACAGCGGCATGGGGATATTGAGCTCGAGCATGGTCTCCAGCATGGCCAGGCGCCGCTCGGCCAGCACTTCGCTTTCGTCCCACAAAAAGCTCATTACCAGCACTTGATCGTCGGCCACCGACAAAAATACCGGCAGCTCTTCGCGGCCCTGCACCACGATTTGCAACACCTCTACCTCGCCACTGATGGGCAGGCAGTCAAAACTGTAGCCGGTGTGGCTGGCGCGGCCTAAGCCGTTGAGGTGGCGCGCGATAATATCGGTGGTAACGGGCTGCGGTGCTGGCACAGAGGGGCCTTTGGGTTTTATGCTCTTGAGGTCCTTTGTCTACCAAATTTGACATAATATGTCTACCGAGCACCTCCTGACCGGCCAGGCCGACAAAGCCCTGACCAACCTTATCGAACGTCACCCCCATTGCCTGGAAGGGCTGGACGAGGCGCGCCTGGAGCGGTTGCGCCAGGGCCTGGCCTGTTCCGACTTCTTGCTCAGCCAGCTGCTGCGCCACCCCGACTGGCTGCCCTGGCTGCTGGCCCAAAGTGAGCAAAGCCTGGCGGACGGCCCCTGGCAACCGCCTTTGGACGAAGGTGCCAATGAATCGGTGGTGCAGCGTGAGCTGCGGCTTTTTCGCCACCGCTATCTCTGCGCTTTGGCGCTGTTGGGGGCCAACCAGGACATCAGCGAACAGGCGCGGCTGGCGGCGCTGTCAAAGCTTGCTGAGGGGCTTATCGATTGTGCCCGCAACTGGGCGTATCAAGACCTTTGCCAAAGCCGGGGCACCCCGCGGGACAGCGAAGGCAAGGCGGTGCCGCTGCTGGTGCTGGGCATGGGCAAGCTGGGCGGCGGCGAGCTGAACTTTTCTTCCGATATCGACCTTATCTTCATCTACCCCCGCAGCGGGGTCACCGAAGGCGGGCGCAAAGAGATAGACAACCACGAGTTTTTTGCCCGCCTTGGCCAGCGGCTGATCGCGCTTTTGGATGCGGTCACCACCGACGGCTTTGTCTACCGGGTGGATATGCGCCTGCGCCCCTTTGGTGATTCGGGGCCGCTGGTGATGTCCTTTGACGCGCTGGAAGATTACTACCAGTCCCAGGGCCGCGAGTGGGAACGCTACGCCATGGTCAAAGGGCGGTTGATGGGCGGCGGCTTTGGCTATGAAGAGGAGCTGTCGCAGCTGCTGCGGCCCTTTGTCTATCGCCGTTACCTCGACTACTCGGCCATCCATTCGCTGCGCGATATGAAGCGGCTTATCGAGGCCGAAGTGCGGCGCCGCGGCCTTAAGGGCAACATCAAGCTGGGGCAGGGCGGGATCCGGGAGGTGGAATTCCTGGTGCAGGTGTTCCAGCTGATTCGTGGCGGCCGCGAGCCCAAACTGCGTACGCCTTCGTTGCTGGCAGCCCTGGCCATGCTGCCGGGGCTGGGGGTGATGAGCGAGACTGAGGCCCAAGCGCTGGCCGAGGCTTATCTGTTCCTTCGCACCAGCGAGAACAACCTGCAAGCCATCAACGACGAGCAAACCCAGACCCTGCCAGACGATGCTCTCAACCAGGCCCGCCTTGCCGCCATGCAGGGCTTTGGCAGTTTTGGCGTCTTTATGGCCCGCCTTGAGCACCACCTGCAACTGGTGCACAGCCTGTTTCGGGAGGTGGTGAGCGAAGACAACCCCGAGGACGACCTCCCCGGCGGCCTGCGCTCCTTGATGGAGGCCGACTGGTCGGTAGACGAGGTGGCCGGCAGCCTGAGCGAAGAGGGCCTGGCCGAGCCCGAGGCCCTGGCCACTGTTTTTGTGTCGCTCAAAGACAGCCTTGAAAAGCGCAGCATGGGCGAGCGGGGCCGCAAACAGCTCGAAAAACTGCTGCCCCAACTGCTGCTGGGCCTAAAAGACCAACCCCAAGGGGTGCGCACCCTAAGCCGCCTTGGCAAGCTGCTCGAACAAATCGCCAGCCGCACCGCCTACCTGGAGCTGCTGGTGGAAAACCCCGGCGCCCGGGCCCAGCTTATTAAGCTGATGGGGGAGTCCGCTTTTATCAGCGACAGCCTCACCCAGATGCCCATCTTGCTGGACGAGCTTATCGACCCGCGCCACCTCTATGCGCCGCTGGCCCTGGAAGATTACGGCTCAGAGCTGCGCCGCTTTATGCTGCGCATCGAGCCGGGGGACTTGGAAGGGCAGATGGAGGCGCTGCGCCAGTTCAAGGCGGCGCAAACCCTGCGCATTGCCGCCGCCGATGTCACCGGGGTGCTGCCGTTGATGAAGGTGAGCGATCACTTGAGCATCCTGGCCGAAACCCTGTTGGCCGCTTGTCTGCCCCTGGCCTGGCAAGACTTGGTTAAACGCCACGGCGAGCCGCCGGGGCTGAGCCCGGAGCACCCCGGTATCTTGGTGGTGGCCTACGGTAAGCTCGGCGGCCTAGAACTGGGCTACAGCTCGGATCTGGATATCGTGTTTTTAACCGACCTTGGCGCCGAGCAGGCCGACAGCGAAACCCCGGGGCCAAGGGCCATCACCGTCAAAGAGTTCTTCTTTAAGTTGGTACAGCGGCTCAGCCACTGGCTCACCGCCCGCACCTTAAGCGGCGTGCTCTACGAAATCGACATGCGGCTGCGCCCCTCGGGGGCCTCGGGATTGTTGGTGAGCACCATGGAGAGCTTTGAAGATTACCAGCTCAACGAAGCCTGGCTTTGGGAGCATCAGGCGCTGGTCAGGGCCCGGCCAGTGCTGGGGGATAGCGCCCTTCGCGAGCGTTTTGCCGGTATTCGCCTCAAGGCCCTTGGCAAGGCGCGGGACGCGCAAGCCCTCAAAGAAGAAGTGCGGGCCATGCGCCAGAAGATGCGCGGCCACCTGGATAAATCCGGCAAGGGCCTTTTTGACCTCAAGCAGGGCAGGGGCGGCATTACCGATATCGAGTTTTTGGTGCAGTACTGGTTGTTGGCGAGCGCCGAGCCGGCGCTGCTGCGCTACAGCGACAACATCCGCCAGCTCGAGGCCCTCAGCCAAAGCCAAGTGATAGATGACGCCACTGCCGAGCGCCTGGCCGAGATTTACGTGGCGCTTCGCCAACAGCAGCATCGCCAGAGCCTGGACGAAGGCGGCCGATTGGTAGAAGACAGCTGCTTTAGCGAAGAGCGCGCCTTTGTGGGCGCGCTCTGGGATAAGACAATGGGCGAGGCTCAGTAGTAGGAGGGGTCGTCCTCGTTGGGGCGGGTTTTAAAGCGCCGGTGCACCCACATGTATTGCTCCGGCTGCTTTAAAATCTCCCGGGCCACGATATGGTTCACCAGCTTGGTGTCTTGCACCTCGTCGCCGCTTGGCAGGGTATTAAGGGCCGGGGAGAAGCTCAGCTTGTAGCCGGAGCCGTCTGCCAGGCGGGTCTGCACGAAGGGCACCACTTTGGCCTTGCCCTGTTTGGCAAACATGGAGGTGGCGGTAACGGTGGCGGCGTCCGGCACCGCGAAAAAGGGCACGAACACGGCGCGGCGGCGGCCGTAGTCCTGGTCGGGGGCGTACCACACCACATCGCCCTGGCGAAGGGCCTGAACCATGCCGCGCACATCGCGCTTGTCCACCAGGTATTTATTGGAGCGCACCCGGCCGTGGTATTGCAGGTACTCCATCAGCGCGTTGTTGTGGGGGCGATAAAAGCCCACCCCCGGCTGCAAGGTGCCGAACATCCGGGCGCCTATCTCCAGGGTCACAAAGTGCATGGCCATCAGGATCACGCCCTGGCCCCGGTCCAGCACTTCTTGCACGTATTGGAAGTTCTCCACCTGCATGTGCTTTTTAATGCGCCACTGGGGCCACCACCAGGCCATGCCGGTTTCCAGCATCGCCACCCCGGTTGCCTCGAAGTTGGCTACCAGCAGCCGCTGGCGCTCGTCTTCGCTTTGCTCGGGAAAGCACAGCGCTAAGTTGCGCTTGGCAATGCGCGCCCGCTTTTTCAAGATTTTTCCCAAAAGGCGGCCAAGGCCCTTACCCAGGGCAACCTGCAGCCGGTAGGGCAGCCAGGACAGCAGGTACATCACTATCACCCCCAGCCAGGTAAGCCAGTAGCGGGGATGGAGCAGCCGGGCGGAAAAACGCGGGGCTTCGATTTTGTTGATTGCCAAGGGCTGAGCCTCCTTCCTTCGAGCAACAGGCGGCAAGTTTACCCCAAAGCGGAAGGCTCTGTAGGGGGCAATTGCTATGGTAAGATCGCCGCCAACTGAGTCAGAGGAAGCAAGCCCCCAATGAAACTGAATTTGCCCGCTTTCGAAAAGGCCAAAGTGCTGGTGGTCGGTGATGTGATGCTGGACCGCTATTGGCATGGCGCCACCAAGCGCATCTCCCCGGAAGCGCCGGTGCCGGTGGTGAAGGTAGAACAGCGTGAAGACAGGCCCGGTGGCGCTGCCAACGTGGCCCTGAACGTGGCGGCCCTGGGGGGCAAAACCCTGTTGCAAGGGCTAGTGGGTAACGACGAGCCGGCCCAGACCCTCAAAGACAGCCTGGCTGGTGTTGGGGTACAGAGCGAACTGGTAACGGTAGACACCCACCCCACCATCACCAAGCTGCGGGTGCTGTCGCGCCACCAGCAGCTGCTGCGTCTCGATTTTGAAGACGCCTTTAGCGCCGAAAACGCCGCCCTGCTGCGCGCCCCTTTCGCCAAAGCCCTAGGCCAGTGCGATGTGGTGGTGCTGTCCGATTACGCCAAAGGCGCCTTGGCTGATGTTGAGCATCTGATAAGTGAAGCGCGGCTGGCCGGCAAGCCGGTGTTGGTCGACCCTAAAGGCACCGATTTTGGCCGCTACCGCGGCGCCACCTTGCTCACCCCCAACCTCAGCGAGTTTGAAGCGGTGGTGGGGCACTGCGCTGACGAAGACACCCTGGTCAGTAAAGGGCTGGAGCTTATCGAGCGTTTTGAACTGGAGGCCATGCTGGTCACTCGCTCCGAGCACGGCATGACCTTGCTGCAAAAAGGCCAGGCGCCGGTGCATCTGCCGGCTACCGCCAAGGAAGTGTTCGATGTAACCGGCGCCGGAGATACCGTGATCTCCACCTTGGCCTCGGCCCTTTCTGCCGGTTGCACCCTGGCCGAATCTTGCGCCCTGGCCAACCTTGCCGCCGGTATTGTGGTGGGCAAAGTGGGTACCTCCACCGTTTCCACCGTTGAGCTGGCCGCCATCTTGGGCCAGGAGCGCGAATTGGGCTTTGGCGCCCTGAGCGAAGACCAACTGGTGCTGGCGGTGCGCGATGCCCAGCGCCGCGGCGAAAAAGTGGTGATGACCAACGGCTGCTTTGACATCCTTCACGCCGGCCATGTTAGTTACTTGCAGCAGGCCAGAGCCCAGGGCGACCGGCTGATCGTGGCGGTCAACAACGACGACTCGGTGCGCCGCCTCAAAGGCGACGGCCGGCCGGTCAACAACCTGGAGCGGCGTATGGCGGTGTTGGCGGCCCTTGGCGCCGTAGACTGGGTGGTGGATTTCGGCGAAGACACCCCCCAGCGGCTTATCGCCCGAGTGCTGCCCAATCTTTTGGTCAAAGGCGGCGATTACAAGCCGGAAGATATCGCCGGTGGTAAGGAAGTGATTGCCAACGGCGGCGAGGTTCGGGTGCTGGGGTTTGAAGACGGGGTGTCCACCACCGCCATCATCAACCGCATTAAAAGCAAATGAGCCGTTTCCTTTATAACCTCGCTTTGCTATGCCTGTTTCCGCTGATTGTGCTCTGGCTGTATTGGCCAGGGCGTAAGCCGGATTTTGCAGGGCGCGCCTTTGAGCACTTCGGTTTTGGGCCGCGCATCGGCGAGGTAGACCTGTGGGTGCACGCGGTCAGTGTCGGCGAGTCCATGGCCGCCATCGCCCTTATCAAGGCCTGGCGGTTGCAATACCCCAAGGCGCGGCTGCTGCTCACCACCAGCTCCCGCACCGGTTATGACCGCCTCAAGGCCGCCTTTGGCGACAAGCTCGTTCACTGCTATGCCCCTTATGATTTCTGGCCCTGCGTGTGGCTGTTCTTTCGCCGGGTTAAACCCAAAGCCTTGTGGGTGATGGAGACCGAGCTGTGGCCTAACTGGCTGGCCTTTTGCCGCCGCCGTGATATCCCGGTCAAGCTAGTCAATGCCCGCTTGTCGGCCAGCTCTGCCAAGCGCTACCGCCGTTTTGCAGGGCTCTCCCGTGGCCTAATGCTGGGCCTGGATAAGGTGCTGGCGCAAACCGCTGAAGAGGCGGCGCGCTTTAAAGCCTTGGGCCTGCCAGCCAGCAAACTGACGGTTACCGGCTCGGTGAAATTCGATTTGGAGGTCAGCCACGAGCAGCGCGCTGCCGGGCAGGCCCTCGCCGAAGGGTTTGGCGAGCGGCCGGTGTGGATAGCGGCCTCTACCCACCAGGGGGAAGACACCCTGATGCTGGCCGCTCACAAGGCCCTTCGGGAGCAGTATCCCGAGGCCTTGTTGCTGTTGGTGCCCCGTCATCCGCAACGTTTTGATGAGGTGGCTAAGCTCCTTGAGCGCCAAGACTGGCAGGCGGCCCGGCGCAGCCGCGAGCAGCCGGTTGGCCTGGCAACCGCTGTGTATCTTTGTGACACCATGGGCGAGATGATGACCCTGCTGGCCGCCGCCCAGGTGGCGGTGGTGGCGGGCTCTTTTGTCAATGTTGGCGGCCATAACCTGTTGGAGCCGGCGGCCTTTGCCCTGCCTACCCTGACCGGCCCGGTGTATTTTAACTTCAAGGACATCACCGACGCCCTGGTGGCAGCCGGCAATTGCCAGGTGGTGAGCGCCAACGAGCTGGCCCCGGCCCTTGCCGCCCTTTTTGCAGACCCTGCCAAGCGCCAGGCCGCCGGCCAGGCTGGGCTCAAGGTGCTGGAGGCCAACAGCGGCGCCATCCGCCGCAGCCTCGAACTGCTAGCATAAAAAAGGCCCTCATCTGAGGGCCTTTTCTTTTCAAGCAACCGTTATTGCGGCTTGGGCGCTTCGGCGGCCGGGCTCAGGATGCGGTTGATCATGTCCAGATCGGAATCGGCCAGGGTGCCGTCGTACTGCTTCAGGGCCAGGTTGTTCAGGATAAAGTTGTAGCGGGCCTGGGCCAGCTGCTGTTTGGCCTGATACAGGTTCTGGTTGGAGTTGAGTACGTCAACGATGGTACGAGTACCCACTTCAAAACCGGCTTCGGTGGCTTCCAGCGCAGACTGGCTGGAAATGACCGACTGCTCGTAGGCTTTTACCGACGACAGGCTGGCTTTGACGTTGTTGTAGGTGTTGCGCACGTTACGCACCACTTGGCGGTGGATACGCTCCAGTTCCTCGGAGCTGATCAGGAACTGGCTCTGGGCCTGTTCGACCTGGCTGGAGGTACGGAAACCGGAGAAGATAGGTACGCTGACACCGATGCCGATGCTGGCATTGTTCAGTGACGGCTGGTCCAAGTCGCGGTTAACCGGCTCGTCCAGGTTGACGTCGGTCTTGCTGGTGCCGTAGCTGCCGGTCAGGTTGACGGTGGGGTAGTGGCCGGACTGGGCATATTTGATTTGGTCGCGGGCTATATCCACGCTCATGCGCTGGGCTTGCAGGCTGAGGTTGTTGTCCTCGGCGCGTTTCACCCAATCGTTGACCGCACCCTGTGGCAGGTTGGGGTCAAACTTGTTGGTGTTGAGCACGTCCAGGTTGGTGTAGTTAACACCGGTGATCTCGGTCAGGCCTTCGTAGCTGTTGTCCAGGGTGTTCTGGGCGTTGATCACGTTGGCAACGGAGGCATCGTATTGCGCCTGGGCTTCGTGCACATCGGTGATGGCGGTCAGGCCCACGGCAAAACGCTGCTTGGTTTGCTCCAGCTGACGCTCGATGGCTTTTTGCTCGGCTTTACGGAAGGCCAGGGTGTCCTGGGCTTGCAGCACGGTAAAATAGGCGTTGGCCACACGGTTGATAAGGTCCTGGCGGGCAGAGCCGTAGCTGACTTCAGTCTGGGCAGCGGTCTTTTCGGCTTGGTCCAGCTTGACCCACACACCACGGTCGAAAATCAACTGTTGCAGGTTCAGGGTGGCGCCCCAGGACTTGGTGTCGCCTTTTTGTTTGACCATGGCCAGGTTACCGTTAGCATCGGCCGAGCTGGTCACGGATTCGTATTTGGGTTGGAACTGATAATCGAGCTGACCAGTCAACTGCGGCAACAGATCGGCTTTGCTGATGTCCACCCCGGACATGGCCACTTTGCGCTGGGCATCGGCCTGTTGCAATACCGGGTCATGTTGCAGAGCCTGCTGATACACTTCTACCAGATTTACAGCCTGAGCTTGTGCTACAAAACCGGCACTGACCAGTAGACTCAAAAGGGTACGCTTCATTCGTTTGCTTCCTCATGTCCGCAACGGCGACAATGGCTGGAACAGTAATTAAGGGACTGATTTCACATCAAGTCGCAAGTGTAACAGATTATAAATTGGGCACGGTTGCGGGTAACAATGTGTTACTCGCATCACAGTTCGTTGCGGAGCGCGCAAACTGCCGGCCTGAACGAGGGATCACATGCACCAGAATTTCACCGCAGCCGATGTCGAAATAAAGGAAAAACAGCCGCTTTACCGGGGCTTTTTTACCATGATGCGCTACGTTTTGCGCCACCGGAAATTCGACGGCGGCTGGAGCCCTTGGCTGACCCGTGAAGTGTTCGAACGGGGTCATGCTGCCGTGGCACTGCCTTACGATCCCCGCACCGACGAAGTGGTGCTGCTGCGCCAGTTTCGCATTGGCGCCATGGCAACATCCCAGGACCCCTGGCTCTACGAACTGGTGGCTGGGATCATAGAGGAAGGGGAGTCGCCAGAAGAAGTGGCGGTGCGGGAAACCGCCGAGGAATCGGGATTGACCGTCGGCCGCGTCAAGCCGGTGCTGAGTTACCTGGCCTCGCCAGGCGGGACTACCGAGCGTTTGCATATCTTTGCCGTGGAAGTCGACGCCAGTAAGGCGCAAGGCATTCATGGTCTGGATGACGAAGGCGAAGACATCGCCGTTTGCCGCCTGCCCCGGCAACAAGCCCTGGCCATGTTGGAGCAAGGCCAAATAGACAACGCCGCCAGTGTCATAGGACTGCAATGGCTGGCGCTCCATGTTGAGGAACTGCGCGCCTTATGGCGGTAAAGAAGAAAGGCTACCGGCCCAGTTTGCGGGCCTTGCACACCACCTGCGAGCACAACTATGCGGCGCTGATGAAGCTGGCGCGGCGGCTCAATAACGTGGGTGACAGCGTGTCCTACCAGGTTGGCCACAGCCAGCGTTATCGGCTGCGCCTGGACGAAGATTTCCCTTACACCTCCACCATCTCTATCGAACAGCAGGGCGGGCTGCCGCATTATTTGAAGGCGCTGATGATGGTGCGTCTCTACCACGATGTACGGATGGCTGAAGTGTGCGCAAGCCAGCACTTTTCACGCCTGGCACCCCGCTACCCATACCCCAATGATAAGATGCATCTCCCTGACGAAAAAATGCAGGTTAATCTGTTTCTTACCGAGTGGCTCAAGCTGTGTCTCAAGGACGGGAGGAGCAGTTCAGATTTTCTTGCCAGCTTGCAATAGAGGCCTTACTTGAACCTGCAGACCCTCGTTCCTGAAAAGGACATCCTGAGCTTTTGGGTTCTGACCGATCCCCATCTTTTTAAAGACGACAGTGGCGCCCTGATGGGCATTCCCACCTGGCAGAGTTTTGCTGCGGCTCAGCAGTTGTTGGATGAGGGGGCTGACGCCTGGTTGTTGACCGGCGATCTGGCGCAGGATCACCAGCCGCAAACCTATCAGTTGCTTAAAGACGCACTGGCTGGCCGTCCCTGGTTTGCTATTCCCGGCAACCATGACGACCCTGCCGCCATGAACGCTGTTTTTGGCGAGCCCGTAAAACGTTTGCGCAGTAAGCACTGGCAAGTGTTGTTGCTCAATTCCCATGACCCAGGCAAGGTGAGCGGCTGGTTGACCGACGCCGAACTGGCCTTGATTGACGAAGCGGCCAACGACGACCTGCACACCCTGGTGGTGGTGCACCATCACCCCTTGCCCTGCGGCTCGACCTGGCTTGACCAGCACCAGCTGAAAAACGGCGAGGCGTTGCTGGCGCGTATGGCGAAATTGCCCAAGGCCAAGGCCGTACTCTTTGGCCACATCCACCAGGAAGTGGACCGCCTGGCCGGAGATGTCCGGCTGCTGGCTACCCCTTCGACCTGTGTGCAGTTCATGCCCAACAGCCAGGATTTTGCCGTGGACGCCCTAGGGCCAGGCTGTCGCCAGCTCAAGTTGCTGCCAGACGGCAACATTGAAACCCGGGTGCTGCGGGTGGCGCCAGAGCAGTTTGCGGTGGACAAACACGCCAGCGGCTACTGATGCGGCTCTATTACCTGCACGGCTTCAACTCTTCGCCCCAGTCCGACAAGGCTCGGGTGGTGAGCCATTATGTAACCAAACATTGCCCCGGCACTGAGCTGGTGTTGCCAACCCTGCATTTTGCCCCGGCCAGCGCCATGGCCCTGTTGGACGCCGACATCGCTGCCCACCCCGGCCCCAAGGCCCTGATTGGCAGCTCCCTCGGCGGCTTTTATGCCACCTATCTTGCCGAGCGCCATGGTCTTAAAGCGGTGCTGGTGAACCCGGCGGTCCGGCCCTTTGAGCTGCTTGCCGATTACCTCGGCCCCCAGGTCAACCCCTATACCGGCGAAACCTTTGAGGTTAGCCACCGGCACATGGCCGAATTGTTGGCCCTTTTTGTACCGGTGCTCAGCCACCCCGAGCGATTGTGGCTGTTGCAAAAAGAAGGGGATGAAGTACTCGACTGGCGCCAGGCCCGCGACCACTACCAAGGGGCGCGCCAGACCATTGAAGCCGGCGGCGACCATGCCTTTACTGACCTGGATAAGCACCTGGGCCAGATGGCCGCCTTTTTAGACTTGTGTTGACAAGTTTTCTGGCAATGAAGACCATTGCCTCTAACTCAGCTTAATTAGCCCTGTCATGAGCAATCAGTACACCTCACAAGATCTGGAAGTCCTCGAAGGCCTGGAACCGGTAAAACGCCGCCCCGGCATGTACACCGACACCACCAGGCCCAACCACCTTGGTCAGGAAGTTATCGACAACTCCGTCGACGAAGCCCTGGCCGGGCACGCCAGCAAGGTGGAGGTGATACTGCACGAAGACCAGTCTTTGGAGGTCATCGACGACGGCCGCGGTATGCCGGTGGATATCCACCCGGAAAAAGGCGTGCCGGGGGTGGAGCTGATCCTCTGTAAACTCCATGCTGGCGGTAAGTTTTCCAGCAAGAACTACCAGTTCTCCGGCGGTTTGCACGGGGTGGGCATTTCGGTGGTTAACGCGCTGTCCAGCCGGGTGGAAGTGGCCATCAAGCGCGACGGCCAGGAATACACCATCGCTTTTGAACACGGCGCCAAAGTCGAAGACTTGACCGTGGTGGGCACCGTCGGCAAGCGCAACACCGGCACCCGGGTGCGTTTTTGGCCTGATACCAGCTATTTTGACTCGCCCCGCTTTTCGGTCAATCGCCTCAAGCACATTCTCAAAGCCAAGGCGGTACTGTGCCCGGGACTGACCATCAAGTTCGACGACAGGGTCAACAAAGAAAGCGTTGAATGGCATTTCGAGCGGGGCCTGGAAGATTACTTGAGTGACGCCGTGGCCGAATGGCCCAAACTCCCCGAGGCGCCTTTTGTGGGCAGCCTGGCGGCGACTACCGAAGCGGTGGACTGGGCGGTATTGTGGCTGCATGAAGGCGGCGAGCTGACCCAGGAATCCTACGTTAACCTCATCCCCACCGCCCAGGGCGGTACCCACGTTAATGGCTTGCGTCAGGGGCTGCTGGAGGCCATGCGCGAGTTTTGCGAATTTCGTAACCTTTTGCCCCGTGGCCTGAAATTAACCCCGGAAGATGTCTGGGAGCGCTGCGCCTTCGTGCTTAGCGTCAAGATGCAGGACCCGCAGTTCGCCGGCCAGACCAAAGAGCGCTTGTCCTCGCGCCAGTGCGCCAGTTTTGTGTCCGGGGTGGTCAAGGACAGCTTCAGCCTGTGGCTGAACTCCAACACCGAAGTGGCGGAGATGCTGGCCGAGCACTTTATCTCCAATGCTCAGCGCCGTACCCGCAGCGCCAAGAAGGTGGCCCGTAAGAAGGTCACCTCAGGCCCGGCCCTGCCGGGCAAACTCACCGATTGCACCAGCGACGATCCGGCCCGCACCGAGCTATTTTTGGTGGAAGGGGACTCGGCCGGCGGCAGCGCCAAGCAGGCCCGCGACCGGGATTTTCAGGCGGTGATGCCGCTTCGCGGTAAAATCCTCAACACCTGGGAAGTGGACTCCGGGGAGATCCTTGCCAGCCAGGAAGTGCACGACATCTCGGTGGCCATCGGCATGGACCCGGATTCTGCGGCGATGGACGGGCTTCGCTACGGCAAGGTCTGCATTCTCGCCGATGCCGACTCTGACGGCCTGCACATTGCCACCTTGCTGTGCGCGCTGTTCCTGCGCCACTTTAGGCCGCTGGTGGATAACGGCCATGTCTATGTAGCCATGCCGCCGCTGTTTCGTATCGACTTGGGCAAAGATGTGTTCTACGCCCTTGATGAGCAAGAAAAGCAAGGTGTGCTCGACCGCCTGAGCGGTGAAGGCCGGCGCGGTAAGCCGCAGGTCACCCGCTTTAAGGGCTTGGGTGAGATGAACCCGCTGCAACTGCGCGAAACCACCATGGACCCTGCCACCCGCCGCTTGGTGCAGCTGACCGTGGATGACGCCGAACAAACCCTGGCCTTGATGGACATGCTGCTGGCCAAGAAGCGCTCTGGCGATCGCAAAGAGTGGCTCGAAGCCAACGGCCACCAGGCGGAGCTGGCGTGAAACCACAAGGTGCCATGTTAAGCCTGCGCTGGCAGCTGCTGGTGCCGGTGTTCTGCATGCTGGTGCTTATTTTTGCCGGCTTTGTGGCGGTGCATCAGCGCAGCCTCGATAACCTCTATGGCAAAATTCGCGACATGGCCGGCCAGTACACCCAGAGCGATGTGCTCTACCGCCTTGACCGCCAGCAATACGCCAACGCTACTTTAAATTGCGCCGACGGCTGCCGGGTGCAAAGCGGCGAGCGCCGACTGTCTTTAAGAGCCCTTAGCCAGCAGGTCAACCTGCCGCTGATGGTGGTCAAAGACCAAGGCAGTGTGGCCGTGCTGCAAAGCACGGCTGACATCAAGCCCCGTCTTAGCCACCAATGCCTTGGCCATGCGGTTTGTGATGTGAGTGGGTATTGGTATATCCCGATGCTAAAAAGTGGCGATCTGACGTTGCTGGGAGTGCTGGATGCCCAATCCCTTCTTGGCGAAAAAGACCAGGCGCTGCTGACCTCACTTGTCCCCGGCCTATTGGGGTTGCTGGTGTGTTTGGGGCTCTTTTACTTGCTGCTAAGCCGCCCCTTGGAGCGGCTTAGCGCCATCAGTGATGCCCTGCCGCTCTTGGCGCGCGGTGCCTACGAAGGTTTTCGTATTCGCCTGCGCGCCATCGGCCGCCAGCAAAAGCTGCTGGACGAGCCCACCTTGCTGGCCCAGCGCCTCGAAGAGATGTCGTTGCAGCTTGAGAACATGGAAAGCCAGCTACAGCGCCGCGCCGACGAACTGGAATGGCTGGCCAGCCACGATGTGCTCACCAACCTGATGAACCGGCGCCGCTTTGAGAACGAACTGCAGGGCTATCTGAAAAGCCGTCGGGTGATGACCCTGCTGTTTATGGATCTCGACGACTTTAAATTCGTCAACGACGTGGCCGGCCATAAAGTGGGCGACCGCCTCTTGGTGCGAGTAGCTAAGGTGCTACAACAACTGATGCCTGAGAGTGCCAGTGTGTGCCGGGTGGGTGGCGACGAGTTTGCGGTGCTTATTCCGGGGCTCTCTGAGGCCGGTGAAGAAGCGCTGCTGGCCAAGCTGTTTCGCGCCCTTCGTGAAGTGCGGGTGAGCGGCGGTGGCCAGCTGCACTCGCCGTCGGTTTCCATTGGTGTGGCGCGGCTGCCACAAGACGGCGACGACCTCGAAGAAGTGATGGCCCGGGTGGACGTGGCCATGTACAAGGCCAAGGAGCTGGGTAAGAACCGCTTTGTGCGGGCTACCGGCCAGGGCAGCGAGCAAGAGCTTGGCCGCCACCTTTACTGGCTGGAAAAGTCCAAGCACGGTATCAACGCCAGTAACCTGTGTTTGTACTTCCAGCCCATCGTTGACACCGAAACCCGCGATGTGGCCCATTTTGAGACCTTGCTGCGCACCCGTGACCGGGACGGCGCCTGGGTGTCGCCGGTGGATTTTATCCGCGCCGCCGAGCAGACCGGCCGCACCGCCGAGCTGGACTTATGGGTCTTTAGAAGCCTGCTGGCATTGATGGAAAGGCTGCCGGTCGATGACCGGGTGCGGTTCTCGGTCAACCTCTCGCCCAAGACCTTTGGGGAGCTGGACGCCATGGCCCAGATAGCCGAAGAACTGCAGCAAAAGTCGCAGCTGGCGCACAAGCTGATTATCGAGATCACCGAAACGGCGGCGCTAACCAACCTCGAACAGGCGCGCCGTTCCATCCAGCAGCTCAAGGCCATTGGTTGCCATTTTGCGCTGGACGACTTCGGGGTAGGGTACTCGTCCTTTCATACCCTCAAGACCCTGCCGGTGGATTTCATCAAGATTGACGGCTCCTTTATTCGCGGCCTTGCCAGCCAGGATGCCGACTCCATTTTCGTGCGCGCCCTGGTGGAGATCGCCAGCCATTTTGGCTACCGCACCATTGCCGAATTTGTCGAAGACGAAGAAGTGGCCGAGCTGCTGGATATCCTGCAGGTCAGCTTCATGCAGGGCTACCTGTTCGGCAAGCCCCAGGCGGCAGACGTGCTCTGGCCCGACATGGCCGTAGCGTAACCTATTGATTAATATAACCGGATAAGCCCATGGATGACATCGCAGCGAGTCTCGACGGCATCGAACGCATGCCCCTGCGCCGCTTCACCGAATCGGCCTATTTGAACTATTCCATGTACGTTATCCAGGACCGCGCCTTGCCGCACCTGGGTGACGGCCTCAAGCCGGTGCAGCGCCGCATCGTCTATGCCATGAGCGAGCTGGGCCTGAGCGCGGCCGCCAAGTACAAGAAATCGGCCCGTACCGTCGGTGACGTGCTGGGTAAATACCACCCCCACGGCGACAGCGCCTGCTACGAAGCCATGGTGCTGATGGCTCAGCCCTTTTCCTACCGCTACCCGCTGGTAGACGGCCAGGGTAACTGGGGGGCGCCGGACGACCCCAAATCCTTCGCCGCCATGCGTTACACCGAATCGCGGCTGGCGAAATTCTCCGAGGTGCTGCTGTCTGAGCTGGGGCAGGGCACGGTGGACTGGGTACCCAACTTCGACGGCACCCTGGACGAGCCGGCGGTGTTGCCGGCGCGCCTGCCTCATGTGCTGATCAACGGCACCACCGGCATTGCCGTGGGCATGGCGACCGATATTCCGCCCCATAACGCGCGGGAGCTGACGGCGGCCTGTGTGCACCTGCTGGCCCACCCCAAGGCCACCGTAGAAGAGCTGATGAGTTTCGTGCCGGGGCCTGATTACCCCACCGAGGCTGAGATAATCACCCCCGGCGATGACCTTAAAAAACTCTACGAGACCGGCCGTGGCAGCGTGAAGATGCGCGCCAAGTATGAAGTGGCCGACGGCGAAGTGGTGGTCACGGCGCTGCCGCACCAGGCCAGCTCCGGCAAAATTTTGGAACAAATCGCTGCCCAGATGCAGGCCAAGAAGCTGCCGATGGTGGCCGACCTTCGCGATGAGTCCGACCACGAAAACCCGGTGCGGCTGGTGATCGTGCCCAAGTCCAACCGGGTCGATTTGGACGCGGTGATGGCGCACCTTTTTGCCACCACCGACCTTGAGAAGAGCTACCGGGTCAACCTCAACGTCATCGGCCTCGATGGCCGGCCCCAGGTCAAACCGCTCAATGTGATGCTGGGCGAATGGCTGCAATATCGCACCGGGGTGGTAACCCGCCGCCTGCAATATCGCCTTGACAAAGTGGAAGCCCGCCTGCATGTGCTGGCCGGCCTGTTGATTGCCTTTCTCAATATCGATGACGTCATTCACATCATCCGCACCGAAGACCAGCCAAAGCCGGCGCTGATGACCCGCTTTGGCCTCTCCGCTACCCAGGCCGAAGCCATCCTTGAGCTGAAACTGCGCCACTTGGCCAAGCTCGAAGAGATGAAAATCCGCGGCGAGCAGGATGAGCTGGCCAAAGAGCGTGACGAGCTGAACCGCCTGCTGGGCTCTGAAAAGGCACTCAAGGCCCTTATCAAGAAAGAACTGGAAGCGGACGCCAAAACCTACGGTGACGACCGCCGCTCACCACTGGTGGTGCGCAGCGAAGCCAAGGCCCTTAGCGAAAAAGAGCTGATGCCCACCGAAGCGGTGACCGTGGTGCTCTCCACCAATGGCTGGGCCCGCACCGCCAAGGGCCACGACATCGAGCCCGAGAATTTAAGTTACAAATCCGGCGACGGCTTCAAGGCGGCGGCGCGCGGCAAGAGCAACCAGCCGGTAGTGTTTATCGACAGCTCCGGGCGCAGCTTTGCCTGCGACGCCTTTGCGCTGCCGTCGGCCCGTTCTCAGGGCGAGCCGCTGACCACCCGCTTTAACCCGGTGGCAGGGGAGACCTTCGACCAGGTGTTGCTGGGCGAGGATAACGACCTGTTCTTGATGGCCTCCGACGCTGGTTACGGTTTTGTCTGCAAATTCAGCGACATGGTCAGTCGCCAAAAAGCCGGTAAGGCACTGGTGAGCCTGCCCACCGGCGCCAAGTTGCTGCCGCCGGTGGCCATCGGCAAGGCTGCCGAAGATGCCAGGGTCTTGGCTATCACCAACGAGGGGCGGATGTTGCTGTTCCCGCTGGCCGATTTACCGGCGCTGGCCAAGGGCAAGGGCAATAAGATCATCTCCATTCCCTCGGCCCGGGCCGCCAGCCGCGAAGAAGTGGTGCGCCAGCTGACCGTGCTGCGCCCCGGCGACAGCCTGGTGGCCTATGCCGGCAAGCGCAAGCTGACCCTCAAGCCCGACGATCTCGAGCACTACCTGGGTGAGCGAGGCCGCCGCGGCGCCAAGCTGCCCCGTGGCCTGCAACGGGTAGACGAGGTACAAGTGAGCGCCCCTGGCAGCAGCCAGAGCGAGCCGCAGGGTTCGGAAGAAGAGTAAAAAAAAGGCGCCGTCAGGCGCCTTTTTCGTAACCGGCCATCAGGGCCTGCCAGTCTTGCTGGGCTTGCCAGTGAAAGCCGGGCAGCTTGCCTTGCTCTTTGTTAAAGGAGCGCAGCAGCCTTGCCAGGTTGTCTTCCTTCCAGACCCCATCGGCCCGGCAGGTGCCGCGATCAAAATCGATAAGCCACAGCTGGCCATCTTCTGCCATCAGGATGTTGTGGGCGTTGAGGTCAGCATGATAGACCCCGGCATCGTGAAAGCGGCGCACCAGCGCACCGACGGCTTGCCACTGCTGAGCTGAGAGCGCCTTTTCTTTGAGCCAGGCCACTAAATCCCGGGCGCCAGGTATTTGCTCGATAAGGATGTCGCCGCGATAACGGATACCAAGGCGCTCCACATGGGCCGCCACCGGTTTGGGTACCGGCAGCCCCATTTGGTGGAGCTTGGCCAGCAGCCGAAATTCGGCCACCGGGCGGGTGCGCTCGATACCGGTGTAGAGGTAGCTGTCTTTGACCAGCTTGCCCACCATGCCGCCACGGCGGTAGTGGCGCAGCACCCAGTTTTGCTGGTCTTGGCGAACAAAGTAGGTAGTGCCGCGGCCATTGGAGGTGCCGGTGACGGCGTCTCGGTCCTGCCAGTATTTGGGGGAGAATTCGTCGGGCCCGGCCAGGGGCATCAGCGCCCTGTCGTGCAGCAGAAAATGGCGGCGGCTCCAGAGCTGGTGTTGGCTGTCCATAAAGGCCCTCAAAAACGCAGGCGGCCATTGTACATCAGCAATTTAGCCCTGCATAATGGCCGCGTCTTTAGGGAGCCCCCATGAAATCCGTCTGTATCCTGCGCCTTTCCGCTATCGGTGATGTCTGCCATGCCCTGGCCCTGGTCAATGTGCTTAAAGCCCGTTGGCCCGAGTGCGCCATTACCTGGGTATTGGGTAAGGCAGAAGCGCAGTTGATGGCGGGTCTTGATGGTGTGGAGCTGGTGGTATTTGACAAAAAGGCCGGTTTCAAAGGCATGAAGGCGGTATGGCAGCAGCTTAAAGGCCGCCGTTTTGACGCCTTGCTGCACATGCAAATTGCCCTGCGCGCTTCCTTGCTCAGCACCGGTATCAAGGCCGAGCGGCGCATCGGTTTTGACCGCAGCCGCGCCGGGGAAGGCCAGTGGCTTTTTACCCGCGAAAGCATCGCCAGGCCCGAGGGGTACCATGTACTGGATAACTTCCTCGAATTTGCCCGTTACCTCGGCATTGACGACCCCAGGCCCAACTGGCAATTGCCGGTGCCGCAGCAGGCGCTGGAAAAGGCCAAGGAACTCATTCCCGACGGCAAAAAGACCCTGGTGATTTGCCACAGCGCCTCCAAGCCCCAGCGGGCCTGGCTAGCCGAGCGTTACGCGGCGGTGGCCGACTGGGCGGTGGGCGAGGGCATTCGGGTGCTGCTTTGTGGCGGCCCGGCGCCGGCTGAGCTGGCCCTAGGCAAAGCCATAGAGGAAGAAGCCAGCGAGAAGCTGGTCAACCTCACCGGCCAGACCGACCTTAAAACCTTGTGGGCGATTTTAGGGCGCGCCAGTGCGGTACTGGCCCCCGACACTGGCCCAACCCATATGGCGTCTAGCCAGAAGGTGCCCACAGTGGGGCTCTATGCCCACTCTAACCCCCGGCGCACCGGCCCTTACAACCACCAAAAACTGGTGGTGAATCGCTACGACGCCAATATCCTTGCCCAAACCGCCAAGCCCTGGACCGAGCTGCCCTGGGGCCAACGGGCCAAGGGCGACCACCTGATGGCCGGTATCGGCGTCGACGAAGTAATAGGCCGGCTCAAGCCCTTATTGATTAAGTGAACAATTGTTCGCTGATCGGAGGTGCGCTACCGGGCGCAGCCGTTATAATGCCAGCCGCTCTATAAACAGGTATCGCCATGCTCGCCTTGTTACGTCTGCTGTTGTTGGCCGTTTTCTTCCTGCTGGTTTGTGTGCTGGGCTCACTGTTCTGCCTGCTCCGGCCCTTCCATGCCAACCACGTTTACCGCTTTTCACACCTGTTTGCGTCTTTTGCGCCGATGCTGGGCATCAAAATCAAGGTGGAAGGAAGTGAGCATCTGCCCAAGGGCAACGCCGTTTTCATCGGTAACCACCAAAGTACCTGGGATCTGTTTACCGCCTCCAAAGCGGTGCGCCCCGGCACCGTTACCGTGGGTAAAAAAAGCCTGGTGTGGATCCCCTTTTTCGGCCCCCTTTACTGGCTGACCGGCAATATCCTCATTGACCGCAAGAACAGCTCCAAGGCCAAAGGCACCATCGACCAGACCGCCAAGCGCATCCGCGAAGAGCATCTGTCGGTATGGCTGTTCCCTGAAGGCACCCGCAGCTATGGCCGCGGCCTGCTGCCCTTTAAAACCGGCGCCTTTCACACCGCCATCGCCGCTGGCGTACCCATTGTGCCCATCGCCGTATCGAGCCTCGATAATATTCGCCTGAACAAGTGGAATAACGGCGAGGTGGTGGTGCGTTACCTGCCTGTCATCGAGACCCAAAATCTGAATAAAAGTGATGCCCGGGAACTGACCGAGCGCTGCTACCAACTGATGAGCCAGACCCTTGGCGAACTCAATGGCGCCGTGGCCCAAAAGGGCAGCGAGTAACAACACCATTTCGTGCTAGGCTATCGCCACTTGCTATTGGAGGTCGTTATGTCCCTTGCCGCCCGCCTGGAAGCCCAACATCAGGACAACCAGGATATTGTCGATACCCTCATTGAAGACGGTGCCGATCTGAATGACGAATTCGTGGTGGAACACCACTTTGCCTGCGCCAATTTCGACAAATTGGAGAAGCTGGCGGTAGAGGTGTTCAAACTGGGCTTTGACGTTACCGATGCCGAAGAAATGCGCGAAGGGCGCAATATCCTGTTCTGCTTCGACGCCGTCCGCGAAGGCCCGCTGGTGCTCGAAGAACTCAACGAAGACACCGACACCCTGATGAAGCTCGCCGACCGCTTCGGCGTCGACTACGACGGCTGGGGCACCTACTTCGGTGAAGAAGTCGACGAAGACTACGAAGAAGAAGACGAAGACGAGTAACCTCTCATCTCACAAAAAAGGCCGGCGTAAGCCGGCTTTTTTGTTGGCAGTTAAAGCTAAGCCTTGTTCGTATCTATCCGCCATCAACGCCAGTTAAATAGGGCTTTTTGCAAAGTAAGGAGGGAGCTGATGTTACATCAGTTAATTCTTATTTTTGACCGAGGTAACATTTTTGTAGTACCTGTATTTTTTTACTGTTGAATAGCTCGGTTTTAGGGGGTAGCGTGAACTGGCACTTGTTTTGAAGTCGGTGCTTATTTTATTAAGCAATAACATGGAGATGTTAACGATGAAGAAAATGAAGAATGCCGTTCTGCGTAAGCTTGGCCTGCGTTCTAGTGCATTAGGTTGTGGTGGTCGAGGCTATCCCAATAGCTGGCGTTGGGTGATGTACCATCACATGTAAGTAGTAGCATGATAAAAACTAAATACTGCTGCCTGAACGACAGAGATACTCATGACCATCTATTTTTACCAAGGTTTTACTCTGACAATGAGTGTTGGTGGTAGTTTTATATTATTGTGCTGATAGGCTTTAGATTTCTAATTTAGTTAACACTTGCTAATTGTGAAGTGGGTGTTTTATTCCTAATTCTAACTCAATTTTATTTTTTGTTTTGCAAGATTTTATTGTTGGACAAATTAAATGGTTGAGATAGAGTGAATCGGTACCGTTGGATTGTAGGTACTTTCTTATCATACATGGAGACGTTCGTTATGAAGAAAATGAAAAACGCTGTAATGCGCACCCTCGGTCTGCGTAATCAAGCCGTGTGCTATAGCAAAAACCCTAGCTGGTTTTGGATGCTTTATCATCACATGTAATAGCATGGTTTAAGAAGCCAATGGGTGCCAATTGATTTGGCGCCCATTTTATCCTTTTACTGAGCATTACTTATGACGCTGCCAAAAGAAAATGAAGATATAACTGCATTAAAGAAACGCTGTCATAGCGGTGACGAAAATTTCTCGCTTGGGCCTAATACACATTGTATTTTCTCAGCTACGGCGGCCAAAGAGTTTAGTCAAAAAAACTATCAAGACCTGACTTTACCTGATCGGCTTATCGATATTTTACGCAGGCGTAGCTCATCAGTGGTGAGCTGGCAAGAGATCCGATCGGGTTGGATAGATGTGCTGAAAAATCAGAACACGGCGCCTGCCTTGAAAGAGCTGTATGAGAGGATGAGCCATTTCTGGGAAGTGGCGTCTTTGGAGGCCGAAACTGACTTTTCTGATCTTATTCAATGGATGACGGTTGGCAGCTTATTACCCTCACTAGTAAATGATCTCTCTGGCGAAGAACGTCAACTTATCGAAGCCGACCAAAAGAATAAGTTATCATTTTTACTGGCAGAAAAAACGTCTGTGTCTGCTCGCCAACGCTGGCTGATGGCTTGGCGCAGTATGCGCGCGGCTTCTGTGTTTCGCCGAGCAATTAAGCGACGCAGTAAAGAAGAGCAGCGGCCAGATTTATTGCAAACCGTTGTACAACTTTTGCCGCGGCTGGGAATGGATAGAGCGGTAGACGCCATGGTAACGGTACACACCGCCGTTAACGGTCCTCCCGGGGCAGCTCTTGGGTGCTTGGCCTTCGAACTTTCTCGTCGTCCTGAATGGATGGTGCGTATTCGTGAGCAATTGGATGGGGTCAGTATTGACGACTTCTGTCAGTCTCCCATGACAGTTTCAAGTGATTTGATGGCCTTTGTTCGTGAAGTCCTGCGTATGTGGAATGTACCTGTTGTTTTTCGAAATGCCCGTAAGGCTTTGGATGTCGCTGGCCAGCAGATGTCTTTAGATGCCAGTGTGATTATGAGCCCCTACTTTATTCATCGTAATCCTCAATACTGGCCGGATCCTGACATCTTTAAACCAGAGCGGTGGCTTGAGCGCCAACAATTGGTATCTGGTACTTATGTGCCTTTTGGCTGGGCGCCCAAGCATTGTGTAGGGGCACAGTTGGGTACGGTGCAGATGTTGCTGCTCGGATACCTATTAACCAAGGATTTTTCTATTGAGGTTGATGAACGAAGTCGCCCCCATATTGTGATGACGGCCTTACCGACTCCGATGGATTTCAAAGGAAAGGTGGTCCCTAGGACGGAGAGTCAATAGCCGTGAAATTTGAACCTTCAGATGCCCTTTTTAAAGACCCTTATCATTTTCTGGACCTGGGACTGGATGCCGGAAGTGACATTATTGAATTTCCTGAACAAAATTATTACCTGACCGACCTAGACGATGCTAAGGCCGTGCTGGCCAACAAAGATGAAAATTATCACCCTCACTCTGATTTCTTTTTTACCAGTCGAGGCTTGTTACAGCCGCGCAGCCGTCAGGTGGACATGGCCAGAGGAGCTGTAAAGTTTCTTCAACAGCACCTTAATGCAACAAGGCGGCTGCTACCAGAAAGGGTCAAGGAGCAGTTACAGGGACGGCACAGTTGGCCGGATATCTCCAACTTGTTTATGTTCTCACTTTTCGAGCCGGCATTGTTGGATGCTCGGGGTGATAAAACCCTAAAAAATTGTCTTGATGAAATCGTTCATCGCTCAGTGCTATCCGGCAAACGGCTTGAGCACGGAGGCTGGCGTCGCTGGCTATATCGCCAGCGCAACTATCGGCTGTTAAAAAAGGAGATCCGCGCGCGACGCCGAGGACTGGTGGAGTGTCAGGATGTAATGTCCGCTTTAGTTGGAGCTGCGGACCACGGGATCAGCGATACCGAACTTGCAGATATTTTTCTGTCTTTTCTTTTTGCCACTACCGGTTCTCTGGGTTTTTGCCTGAGCTGGTGTCTGCATCTGGTCAGCGAAGCCCCCGAAAAAGCTAAACTTCCTTCCCAGTGGCTAGTGCTTGAGGCGCTGCGACTTTGGCCTGTGGCCTGGAATCTGGCCAGGATGCCTGCAAAGGACCATCAATTGCCTTCGGGCCATAAGGTCAGCAACAACAGCGTGGTGATCGCATGCCCCTACTCTGTTCAACGAAACCCCAAGCACTGGCCTGACGCCGACCGCTTCTTACCGGAGCGCTGGCAGGATAATAGCAATCGCCAGCGTTTACTTGCCTTTGGGTGGGGGGAACATAAGTGCGTGGCATCCAATTTGACTCTGGAGTTGGTTTCCGAGCTTCTGGATATCATTTTGGGAAATTACCATCTCTCCTGCGAATACTCAGGCGAGCGCCCTCTTGCCCAGGCGGCATTGGCTCCCCCATCTTTTACGTTGACTCTCTCAGCCAAGACGGAACACAACCATGCTCAGCTGGCATGACATTGGCAGACAACTGCTAAGACACCGTCGCACCTTGATAGCAGCACATGGTTTTGCCTTGCTGTCTGTCTTGTTGAGTGTGCCTTTGCCGCTGATGATGCCGGTGCTGGTGGATGAAGTGCTGCTACATAAGCCAGGTTGGGTCAGTGCATTACTTGGTAAACTTTTCCCGGCAAACCTGCTGAGCCCTGTTTTTATTATTCTGGTGTTGTTGGCTGTGGTGGTGGTGATGCGCCTTATCGGTCTTGCCGCGGATGTCTGTCAGACCAACTTATTCAGCCGGATAGCTAAAGCGGTATCAAGCCAATTACGGGTACGGCTGGTTAGGCAATTGTCTCGTGCTGAGCTGTCAGCTTATGAAAACCTGGGAACGGCAGCGGTTTCTTCTCGGCTGACGATGGATGTAGAGACTTTGGATCATTTCATTGGGCCAGCCCTTTCCCGGCTGGTTATCAATGTGCTGACCCTGGCTGGTGTATTGGCTATTTTACTCTGTATTCATTGGCAATTAGCGCTGGTCTTATTGTTGCTCAATCCGGCCATGATCATCTTGGCCCGCATGTTGGGTAAGCAGGTTGGTGCACTTAAACAGCAGGAAAACCAAGCCTTTGAAGATATGCAGCAGGGGATGGTTGAAACGCTGGACGCCGTTGTGCAAATAAAGGCCAACCGTCAGGAAAGGGGGTTCTTCCCTCGAGTGGTTTGGCTTATTAGGCAATTGCGGCGGCGAGCCACCGATGCGCGATGGAAGAGTGAAGCGGTATACCAACTGACCCATGCGGTATACATGATAGGCTTTGATATTTTCCGTACCTTGGCAATGCTGACAGTGCTGTTTTCCGACCTCAGTATCGGTCAGATGTTTGCCGTTTTTGCCTATCTTTGGTTCATGATGACGCCGCTTCAGGAGCTACTGGGCATGCAGTATGCCTATCACCAGGCTGAGGCTGCCAGAGCGAGGCTTAATGAAATCATGGCGATGCCGGTTGAAGATGAAGAGGCCGGTATGGCGGGCCGCTCCGGACCCATGCACATTCGTCTAGAGGAGCTGTCGTTTGCTTACCCTGGACAGACCAAGGTGCTTGACCGAGTTTCCATGACCTTAGAACCGGGGCAAAAAATTGGTCTGGTGGCTCTTTCCGGAGGAGGGAAGTCAACCTTGGTTAACCTCATTCTGGGTCTTTACCCCCATCAAGGGGGGCACATCCTTCTGGATGGGGCACCCATTGAGGATATCGGCCGCCATTCTCTGCGGGAACAAGCCGTGACATTGGTCCAGCAACCGGTGTTTTTCAACGCATCTATCCGCGACAATCTAACCGCCGGGGGGCCAGCAGTTGCTGACAATCAACTGTGGCAGGTGTTAAAGCTGGCTGAGTTAGAAGAACTGGTGGCTGCTATGGCGCAGGGGCTGAATACCCAGGTTGGCCGTGGCGGGATCCGATTGTCGGGAGGGCAGCGTCAAAGATTGATGCTGGCACGTATGATGCTGAGCCCGGCACCGATGGTGATTTTGGACGAAGCTATGTCAGCTCTTGATGCGGTGACCGAGCAACGTTTGCTGGCCAATATGGCCCCGCTTTTAGAAGGACGTACCGTGCTGATGATCAGCCATCGCCTGAGTAGTCTTCGCCACGCTGATGTCATCTACGTATTGGACGACGGTAAAATTGGGCAAGCAGGCTCCCATGATGAGTTGGCTCGCCAAGAAGGACTGTATCAAACCTTGTTGGCAGCCCAGAGTTAATGCCTGAGCCGAAGCACTTTTGCAGTGCCTCTGATCTTTTCCCCGGTTCCAATTGATGGAGCTACCGCTGACCTTGCCCAGTTACAGCTGCATCAGCAAACGTGCCAAGACGGTCAAGATTCACTATCGCCTGCCTAGCAAGGGCCCCGTTGCCCACCTGGTGATTGATATCACCACCGGGCCGCAGATGCGCAGACCCATGAGGCTATCGCCGCCGAAGTCAGCCTAGAAAACGTCGGTTATAGCGAGGTACTGCCCGGACTGCTCAATCCACTGCGCCGCCGTATCGAACAAGTCAGCGCCGACGGGGTTTACGACAGCAAAGCCTGCCAGCGGCAGCTGCAAAAAAAAGGCGCCAAAGCCAGTATCCCGCCCCGCAAAACAGCTGGGCTCTGGGAGGAAGGGCATCCGAGGAACGAGGCTGTGGCGACGCTGAAAGCCGAGCAACTGGCCGAGTAGGAAAGGGAAAGGGAAAGCGGCTATTACCAACGCTTAAAAACGGAAACAGCCATGTCGCGATACAAGCAGCTCATCAGTCCGAAGCTGGATCTGCGCGACTTCAATGGCCAAGTGGTAGAGGCTTTGGCCGGGGTTAAGGTCATGAACAAAATGCTGACCTTAGGTATGCCAGTTCGCCAGGCCCTTAAAGGGCGGCCAACCCTTTAAGGGCCTGCGTTTCCTTGTCGGATTTAGGAAACAATGCCCCTGAGCGATCCAATTAACTGGCTTAATTCGAAATAATGCTAGTGAAGTTATTATCTTAAATGTAACTTATGCGTTACACCTTTCGTGGGCTTTATGCGGTCTCTTTAAACTTACTCAGCCAGACGAGTGCTGCAACTTAACTAGGATGAATAAAAGTGAGTAAACGGATTTGCTCTTATATAACTGCTGGGTCCCTGATGATTGGTTAGAAAACCGTAGCCATCGTCTGCTTAAATCATGCCGATGGTTAGAACGCTTTATTGACCAACTCAGGGAACAGCTCGTTGAACATCAAATTGCACGCTAACGCGGCCACCACGCCCAAGGTCCGACAATACATCCAACAATCGACCCAGTCGGTCGCGGCCTTGGCCAAGGAGCTGGGGGTGTCTGAAACCACCATCCGGCGCTGGAAGCACCGCGATAGCGCGCAGGACCGGTCGCACACCGCCCACAACCTGCAAACCCATCTCAACCCGGTACAGGAATGGCTTATCGTCGAGCTGCGTAAGACACTGCTCTTGCCGCTCGACGACTTGCTGACCGTGGTGCGTCGCTTCATCTTCCCTGAGCTATCCCGGTCGGCACTGGACCGTTGTTTGCGCCGTAACGGCGTCGGCAACCTCAAGGCGCTGCTGCCGGACACCGAGCCCAAGTCATCCCCCAAGTCGTTCAAGGACTACGAACCTGGCTACGTCCATGTCGACGTGAAATACCTGCCGCAGATGCCCGATGAAACGCGCCGCAAATACCTGTTTGTCGCCATTGACCGGGCCACCCGCTGGGTGTACCTGGAGGTTATGAAAGACAAGACCGCTGCTTCGGCCAGCCGCTTCCTGAGCCATCTTACCCGCCAGGCCCCCTTCAAAGTGCGTATCGTGCTGACCGACAACGGCAAGGAGTTCACTGACCGCTTCTGCGCCACCGGCCAGCGGGAGCCCACTGGCGAGCATGGGTTTGACCAAGTGTGTGCCGACCAACAGATAGAGCACCGCCTCATCAAACCTCGCCACCCGCAGACCAACGGCATGGTTGAGCGTTTCAATGGCCGTATCGCCGTGTTGCTGAAAGAAAACCGTTTCGCATCAGCCGAGGATTTGGCGGCCACCCTTGAGCGCTACCAGCGGCTATACAATCAATTCATTCCACAGAAAGCGTTGAGTCATATGACACCGCTGGATAAGCTCAAAGCGTATTACCAAGAGTCACCCGCGTTATTTCGGATAAGACCAGTCAATCGTTCGGGACCTGACACCTAACTACTGGAGATATATGGCAGTCATTTTTCTCTGGAGTCGGTAATAATGTTGCTAATATGGGAGTGGATGCATTAAACCTTGTTCTTAATTTTACAGATCTAGCAGGTATAGTTGATTCTATTGAACCTGTGCAGCCGTTTACTCCAGTGAGCAATTATTTCGGCTCCGAAGGAGCTGCCGCGACAGATGGGGTTATTGCTGTCACTGGTGCCAGGGCCTTAGCTGAAGGGGTTGTGGGTCTAACAGAGAAAGGCGTAGCGAAAGTTGCTGGAATGAGAGGGGCTGCAGTCTCAGATGATGCTGGGAATGTAATAATACTGTCCAAATCAAAGTTCGGTCACACATTTACGAGTCATGGAGAAGATGCGACGGAGTTTTTAATGAAACGCGCTGCAGGATCCGGGAAGCCTATGGGGCAGTTTTTAGATAACCAAGCTGCAGCGAAACTAATTCAAGATAATCTGGTGAAATTAAAAAATGGGCCGATGTCGGTACCTTCACCAAAGGGGTTTCCTGCTCGCATGATTATGCCTGATGGTACTTTTCCCCAGCATCGACTATACGTCTTGTACCAAGTGGTAAAGGCGTAAAAACAGCGTATCCGGAGCTTTGATTATGTCTAGAGAGTTTTATGGTCCGACTGCGAATGCCGAAATTTTTATCAACCGACTATTGGGTCTTCCTGCCACAGGTAAAGAGCAAGATTGGGAATTTGAATTGGCCGATCCCAAAAAAATAGATGAGATCCTTAATGCTCTCGAGTCTAAAGGTTTAGATTTTGAGTTACAAAGTGCACTCTCATTGTTGTTGATAAGTTCGATCGAAGAAGCCAGCGACTTGGATATTATTAATGACGTTCAACTAGATCGAGCAAGGAAGTTCTTTTTCGATAACACTGAAGTCAGAGAAAGAATGTCCTTTTATTGGCTAGAATTGGATAGGGCGGCTGATAAAACATTAGTTCGTAGATTGATTTCCTGTAGTCAGTTCTAACATATGAATGGAGAAGCATATCTAAGATAGTTATATAAACCCAAGTAATGAGGGGGCTAGGCTTGCAGGGGACTATTGGCTGAAAGCGTAGTCAGCTGACCCTTCGCGTTCTAATCTGTGTCCGTACAAAGTATGCCATACCACAATTTCTTCTGCCGTTTATTGCAAAAAATGGATAATTCCACCAGCACTCCATGTAGCCCACACCAGTAGAGCTGCGCAGGGGCGGCCAGCGAGGGGGGGGAGGGAGGGCAGCGCCGTCAACTGACGGTGCTGCACGGAATGGACGGCTGTGCTGGTTTATCTTGCGCAGTTGAGCTGGTTTCTAAAGCAAATCACCCTGTTTGAGTCTTTCACAATGTGGCGTTGCCCTAATCTCGACAAGTTCATATGAACGGCCGGGTGTACGACTACAACCTGGGCCGGTTCTTAAGTGTGGACCCGCTGATCCAAAGCCCCACCAGCACCCAGAGCATCAATCCCTATAGCTATGTGATGAACAACCCCCTGGCAGGCACAGATCCGACGGGATATTGCGCGGCTGCTACAGGGTCGCATATTTGTAGCAATGTGAAGGCAACTACGACACAGGATGGCGGCACCCTTAAGATCCATCTCACGGGAGGGACGCGCAAGCAACAGCAGGCTGTGGTCCAGGTGATATCCAATGGGGTCTCTTCAGCGGTATCAGCCTTATCCAAAGCACAGGTCACCACGAATGAAATAGGTGGACAAAAGCAAATCGCGCAGCAGGGAGGAGCTGGACAGAATAGTGAAGGGAGCAGCTCAGGTACTTTAAATCAAAAAGATGCATTGGCAGCGACCACCTTAGCCCTTCCACTTAGTCGCGCCGCCTCAGCTACCGCTGCGATAGCAGAAACTGCTGCGAGTGGAGCTGCGGAAAATGTGCTGACTTTTAACCCTGTTTGGGCTGCGATCGCTGCGGCGGTATATTCAAAAAGCCTTAATGAAGGTGAAGATGAAGCTCTTGGAAAAATGAGAATTGATTCGGATCTTGATAATAGAAATAAAATGCCCGTTGCGGTAATTGGAGAGACTCAGAAAAGGGCCTCTGTAATGGTAAATGCTTTAAAGCGCTCGGGAATGAATGTTGAAGTGATAACAGATGTATGGCCTAAAGGGCTTCTTCCCAAAAATGACATGCCCAGTTCTCTTGAGTTTAACCGTCAATGGATAAATAGCGTTATGGATAGAGATATGATTATATATGATGTAGGTTACGACCCTACCCGCATTAGAAACCCAAGTGATTTTTATAAACTCGAAAGAGATGAAACAAGGAAAAGAAGTTATAGCTTAAGGGTAGGAGCGAGGCTTAAGGAGTGACTATGTCTTACAAACTTATCGATTTCATTACGTTATTGTTTGGCGAGCTTGTGGCTAAATATAAACTACGCGTCTCCAGTGAGACATATGGAGAGTGGATGCATGAGAGTGTCATGGTTGAGGGGGATAGTATAGCGCTTTCTTTCGAACAAGATAATATGAGTGATAGTTTCTATGTCAATTTGTTAGTTAAAGTTGATGGTGAATTGCCAAATGCCCTTTCCGAAAGAAGAATAATTAATATTTTCTATCTTGGAAAGGCTCTTGGCTGGAGCGATGCGCCTCAGGAGAAAGATGACTTGGTGATTTGGCTAAAGCAGAAGTTAGATTCTGACTATTACTCTATATTCCATCCAAGCGAAGAATTACTGAAAATGGCATTGAGCTTACAGCAGAGAGATCAGCGATCTACTTGATTGCTAATTTTCAGCACCCTGCGTAGTTCAAACCAGCTGAGCTGCGCAAGCGTGGCCAGCAGGCTGTGTGGTTGGGGGCAGCGCCGTCAAGTGACGGTGCTGCACAGGATGGACGGCTGTGCTGGTTTATCTTGCGCAGTTGTGCAGGTTTCTAAAGCAAATCACCCTGTTTGAGTCTTTCACAATGTGGCGTTGCCCTAATCTCGACAAGTTCATATGAACGGCCGGGTGTACGACTACAACCTGGGCCGTTTCCTGAGCGTAGATCCGATGATCCAAAGTCCCACCAGCACCCAGAGCATCAACCCTTATAGCTATGTGATGAATAACCCCTTGGCAGGCACAGATCCGACGGGGTATTGCTCAACAGGTACTAACGTCAAAGGGCATGATGCTGCCGGTTGCCAAGTGGCTTACATCAACTCCGACGGTAAGGACCCCCAAGGTAAGAAAAAGGGGCCAGTGAGCAATGGGGCCTCTCCAAAGCCTTCGAGCCTAACTCAACTTCCTAAACAAACGAGTGAAATAGGTGGACAAAAGCAAGTCGCGGAGAAAGGTTCAGCTGCGAAGTTTGGAGAGGGGGGAGAAAGTGATCCTAAACTCAGGTCACCTGTTAGTGATAGTGATTGGAGCGTAATACAGGAAAAACTAAATCGCCATATAGGTGAAGCGAAATCAACAGTAGAAGCATTGTCTTCTCCTGAATCTGACGGATACAGTAGACTGGCATTCATGTACGGTTATGGTAGAGATGACTTTGGTGAGGCCGCTAAGGACCTGATTGAGCAGTTCAGGGGGGCAATTACCTTTATGAATGGACTTCTCGATAACAGATCTTATTTTTATCGCTATAAAGTTGCAGATAACGCTGGCGACTATGGTGAGTCAACTTCTCAGGGGATTGGACTTTCTGACGCATTTTTTAGACATAGTGAACATTACAATATAGGTTATACAGTGTTGCATGAGGTTGGTCATAAAATTGGACTTAATCATGACCAGAATGGCTTTAGTAATTTTGGTGTGAATCGGCAAAATCTAGTGCAGCTCTCTCGTATCGGGCGAGAGGGAGATGGAACTTATCCTTATTGGAGGTCTCAGAATGTTTCTAGAGATGTTCTCAAGAGAAATGTTTACCAATTCGTTAATGCTATTAAAGGTGACGATTATACCTTTAAAAGGTGAGGATTATAAATGAGCTCATTGATTAAAAAAGGAATGATTTTTGTCTTTCTTACAATTTCACTGGGTATTAAGGCAGACGAAGATTTAATATATCCATTCTCTGTAGAAATGGGATGTGATGGTGATAAACCAACAATTTCTTTGACTAATAATTATGACTCTGACATTAGCCTTGACTATGGAGCTTTAGGAATAGACGGAGATTTTTCTTGGAATTCATACATCGTGCTAAGCAAAGAAAGTGAATCAAAGTTAAGAAGAGGCGAGATTACATCCATAGAGAAAGCCAGACTGAAACCTGTTCATCCCATTAGTAATGGTAAAGGTATTTTCAAATTTTCACCTGGAAAGATATACACTTTTCGTTTGGACTTAGTGAGGAAGTACGAAATTGGTTTAAATGATGAATATATCATTAGTTTATTTGTCATTCCTTTCGAGTATAGATTTGTTGACGGGTCCCACAAGTATATTACCTTGATTTCTAAGAATGTAATTACGCTTTATGATGGAGCATGTAGCGTAATTGATGGGAAGCCTAGTTTATGAAAGTAAGAAAAACTCTATTCTCAATTAGCGCTGCGCAGAGAGGATTGCCCCTTGGTGGCATAATCCCTCCACGCTCGTGCAGGGGATGGTCTTGAGCAGACCAATCAGCGATGACTGTACGTAATTCAGGATAGAAGTCTCGCCGGCTTTGTGGATGTTTTTGATGAACCGGGCCACCAGCGTACTGCGCACCTAAACCCGTAGAAGTGTGCAGGGCTGGCCAGCAGGCTGTGCGGGCGAGGGCAGCGCCGTCAAGTGGCGGTGCTGCACAGGATGGACGGCTGTGCTGGTTTATCTTGCGCAGTTGTGCAGGTTTCTAAAGCAAATCACCCTGTTTGAGTCTTTCACAATGTGGCGTTGCCCTAATCTCGACAAGTTCATATGAACGGCCGGGTGTACGACTACAACCTGGGCCGGTTCTTAAGTGTGGACCCGCTGATCCAAAGCCCCACCAGCACCCAGAGCATCAATCCCTACAGCTATGTGATGAATAACCCCTTGGCAGGCACTGATCCGACGGGGTATTGCTCAACAGGTACCAACGTCAAAGGGCATGATGCTGCCGGTTGCCAAGTGGCTTACATCAACTCCGACGGTAAGGACCCCCAAGGTAAGAAAAAGGGGCCAGTGAGCAATGGGGCCTCTCCAAAGTCTTCGAGACTAACTCAACTTCCTAAACAAACGAGTGATTTGCAAGGGCAGGGAGAAATCGCGCAAAACATGGGAGTTGGAACAGGTGGTAGCGCCAATAGTATAATCCCTGTTCATAACCTAACTACTGGAGATATATGGCAGTCATTTTTCTCTGGAGTCGGTAATAATGTTGCTAATATGGGAGTGGATGCATTAAACCTTGTTCTTAATTTTACCGATCTAGCAGGTATAGTTGATCCTATTGAACCTGTGCAGCCGTTTACTCCAGTGAGCAATTATTTCGGCTCCGAAGGAGCTGCCGCGACAGATGGGGTTATTGCTGTCACTGGTGCCAGGGCCTTAGCTGAAGGGGTTGTGGGTCTAACAGAGAAAGGCGTAGCGAAAGTTGCGGGAATGAGAGGGGCTAAAGGTGTTATCCGTTCACTAGACGATGTAGGAAGTCTTCGAGGAGCGAAGCTTTCGGAGGTGGAGCGGATAGCTGACAAGAAATATTTGGATATGGGCTGGACTAAAAAGCCGTTAAAGGATGGGAATGGCATCCGTTACTTCGATGGGAAGGGGAATAGTTTTCAAATTAATCGTGGTTATGATGGCGGTAAGGATATGCATGGTGGGCCGTATATAAAGCTCACTCAGGGAAATGAAAAGGTTAGAATTCCACTGCATGGGAATCCAGATTTATGAGTGGCGTAAAAGAAGCAATTGTTACCGGGGCACATGAAGAAAGCGGTATCTGGGATATTCTAACAGATATTGTTGACTCAGAGAGTGTAGATAGAGAAGAGGCTCTCACCATGCTAAAGGATGAGATTTCATTCATAAAAGAAAGAACGGATGTCTATCTGATAAAATCAGACAATCTCTATGACTCTGACACATCCGTTGTGATAAAAAAGGATGAATTGTTGGGTTTAACTATTGAAGACGTAGAATTCAAGGTAAATGGTCCTTATTATTATTTGTCAAACGTTCCTGGCGTTTAGTTTTTTTGTGAAATCAGGGGCCGTGCGGAAATTTTGAGCAAAGTCAGCGCCCCACACAGCCTAAACCAGTAGAGCTGCGCAGGGGCGGTCAGCGGGGTGTATGTGGGAGGGCAGCGCCGTCAGGCCGCTCGCGCTGATGTGTTCGACTATATCGAGATGTTTTACAAAGCAAAACGCCAGCATGGCTTCAACAACCAGTCGTCACAGGTAGAGTTTGAGAAGCGACATTTACTGGCCTGGAAAGTGTCTAGGAAATCCGGGGCGATTTACAGGTTGTCATTGTTGGCGGGCAGGTCTTGCGCCTACTGCGCCCGTTCCTTCACATCGCAACTGAGTAAAGACAAGGATTGCTCAAAAAGAAAACGGCTTGGCACATATTCAGGGTGCTTTGTGCGGAACTCGGCTCTGGGGCATAAAAACGCCATTTATTGCTTTTCGGGAAATGGCCGCCATGAGTGAGACGTTTGGTTTGAGGTGGCAAATTTTGGGCAAAAAAAACCTGGCTCGGGGGAGAAGCCAGGCGTCGAGATGGAAAACGACCAAGACCTGATGGAAATGCGGATAAGTGATAACCAATCAACGTCCGTGGCAACCCGAGGGGCGTCGCAGGGGCAGATGAGACAAGCAGCAAAGAATGTCTCTGAAAACGCTGGAGCCCTTAACATCCAGTGTTGAATCAATCCTATAAGGGGTAAGCCTGGTTGTCTGTCATACGTGGGGTTGGGCATTGTTATATCCAGTGGTGTGCTGTTAATACCTTGGTATAAAAAAGGCCGTCATTGACGGCCTTTTTCAGAGGACTAGCTCAATTGCCCGGGGTCGATGGGCAAGCGGCGGATGCGTTTACCGGTGGCGGCAAAGAGGGCGTTACATAGGGCTGGTAACACCGGCGGCAGCGCCGGCTCCCCCAGGCCGGTGGTAGGGTAACTTGAGGGCAGGAAATGCACGTCAATTTCTGGCACCTGGGGCATGCTCATCAACCGGTGCTGATGGAAGTTACTCACTTGCGCGCCCCCCTCAATCGGCACCTGCTGGTAAAGCGCCTGGCTTAGCCCCTCGATGATGGCGCCCTGAGCCTGCTGCATGGCGCCGCTGGGGTTAACGATAAACTCGCCAACGTCTCCTACCGCCCACACCTTGTGCACTACCACCTGGCCGTCGCTAACGCTGGCCTCCACCACTTCGGCAAAGTAACCGGCGTGACTGAAATAGCAGCCAAACCCAAGGCCCCGGCCCTCAGCCGGTTTACGGCCCCAGCTACTGCGCTCGGCAACCGCCTTTAACACGCTTTGCATCCGCGTGGCGTTGAAGCTGGTATTGCCCTTGGCCGGGCGCGCCAGCAGCGCCATTTGAAAAGCCAGTGGATCTTTACCGGCGGCATGGGCCGCCTCATCAAGGATGGACTGAAACACCCAGGCCAGGGCGTTACTGGACGGTGCCCGCAGCCAGCCGGTGGGGATCTGGGCCTCGATAAGAGAGCTGTCATAGCGCAGGTTATCGACAAAACCAGCCGGGAACTGGTTATCGCCCATGCTGGCGGCCAGCAGCGGCTGGCCTTGACTGGCGAAGCTGACAAAGTGATCACTCAGCGCTGTTAGCTCTCCGGCCTGGTTAAGGGCTGCCTTGAAGCGGTGATAGCCGCCTGGGCGGTAGTAATCGTGCTGAAAATCATCCTCGCGGGACCACAGCAATTTCACCGGGGCACCATCAAGGGCGCGGGCTATCCAGCCGGCTTCGGCCATGTAGTCGTTAAAAAGGCGCCGGCCAAAACCGCCCCCCATGCGGGTCACGTTCACTGTGATGTCGCTCTCGGCCATACCCAGCACCTTGGCCACTTGCTGGCGGCCACCGGCCGGGTTTTGGGTTGGTGCCCAAAAGGTCAGTTTGCCGCCCTGCCAGTGGGCGGTGCAGTTGATGGGCTCGAGCTGGCCGTGGGCAACGAAGGGATATTGATAATCGGCTTCAACCACCAGGCTGGCCTCGCGCAGCGCCTTGACGACATCGCCTTGCCGGGCAATGGCTTGTTGCGGCGGCTTTTGCCAAAGCGCCTGGGCCTGGCGGTCAAAGTCGCTGCTGCTTTGGTTGTCTCCCGGGGTTTGATGCCATTCAACCTTGAGGGCGCGGCGGGCCTTTTGCGCTTGCCACCAGCTGCTTGCCACTATGGCTACCCCGCCTTGCAGGCCATAAAAGTCGCCGTCTCCTTCAATAACAAAGGCTTTTTTTACCCCCGGCATTTGCCGCAACTCGGCCAGGTTGGCGCTTTTCACTTTGGCCCCGAATACCGGGCCCTTTTGGTAAACGGCGTAGAGCATGCCGGGCAGGGTGACATCGATACCAAACAGCGGCCGGCCGTTGACGATGTCGTCGTTGTCTACCCCAGGGGTGAATTGGCCGATAAGGCGAAATTCCCCTGGTTTTTTAAGAGCTACCTTCTCTGGCACCGCCATGGCGGCGGCGTCACTGGCTAACTGGCCATAACCCAGGCGGCGGCCCGTGGCTTGGTGGACAACCTCACCTGGCTCGGTATGGCACTGCGCAACCGGTACCTGCCAGCGCTTGGCGGCAGCGGCTTTGAGCATCTGCCTGGCGGTGGCGCCGATACGGCGGTGCTCGTCAAAATGGGTGGGCATGCTGCGGCTGCCGCCGGCGGATTGGCGCCCGTAAATCTCTGGTGCCAATGGCGCTTGCTGCACTTTGACCTTGGCCCAGTCGGCGTCCAGTTCATCGGCGATGATCATTGGCAGCGAGGTTTTAATCCCTTGGCCTATCTCCGGCGCCACCGACATGATTTCGACCATGCCATCCGGGGTGATGCTGATATAAGCGTTAAGGGCCGCTTTTTGCGGCGCGCCGGCGGCGGCCAGGGGCGGCAGGTAGAGGCTTACCATCAGGCCGCCGCCAAGGGCAGCCCCCGCCTTTAAAAAGGCGCGCCGTGACAAACCTTGCTCAGCTATGGGCTGCATCTTCGCTCTCCTTTGCTGGCGCCAGTTCACCGGCTACCTGGTGGATGGCCTGGCGAATACGAAGGTAGGTGCTGCAGCGGCACAGGTTCATGCCCATGCCGATGTCGATTTGTTCGTCGGTGGGTTTGGGATGCTGGCGCAGCAGGGCGAGGGCACTCATCATCTGCCCGGCCTGGCAATAGCCGCACTGGGGCACGTCAAGGCTCTTCCAGGTGCGTTGAATGCGCTGGCCAAGCTCGTCGTCACCGATGCCCTCCACCGTGGTAACAGCGCCATCGCCCACCGCCGCCACCGGGGTCACGCAGCTACGGATGGGATTGCCGTTAAGATGCACGGTGCAGGCGCCGCACAGCGACATGCCGCAGCCGAACTTGGTGCCCTTCATATCGAGGGTGTCCCTCAGGACCCACAGCAGCGGGGTGTCAGCGTCGACGTCGGCCTGAAGCTGTTGACCATTTATCTTAAGTTGATACGCCACGGCGTCCTCCTTGAGTGGTTGCGAGGGGGCCCCGCGCTGGTAAAGGCGCCCGCCTTAGGATGTGGTTATGGCTGTATGGCGGGCAAAGCCGTTGTTCAAATAAGCATCACACAAGGTTTGGCTGGCCGACAGCGCCCTTCGGCCAACGGTTGGGGCCGAGCGGTAAAGTTAATTTCGTTAACAAAAAGGCCGTCGATGACGGCCTTTTTTCAAGGGTTGCTGCGCTTTTCAATGGCAAAGGCCAGCCAGATAATCAACAGCCCTCCCAGGGCAAGCAGGGCGCCTACCCAGCCGGTGGCGGTCCAGCCAAGGCCGGCGCTGATGGCAAGGCCGCCGAGCCAAGCGCCATTGGCATTGCCGATGTTAAAGGCCGAATGGTTAAGGGCGGCCGACAGGGTCTGGGCCTTTTTGCCCACGTCCATCAGCCGGGTTTGCATGGCTGGCACCACCGCCACACTGCAGCCGATACAAAACACCAGCAGCGCCGCGCTCCACAGCGCTTTTGCGGCAAACACATAGAGTCCCAGTGCCACGGCGCTCCAGATAAAGGAGCCGAGAATGGTGCCTTTGAGGGAGCGGTCAGCCAGTTTACCGCCAAAGATATTGCCGGCAATGTTGCCAAGGCCAAACAGGGACAGCAGCCAGGGCACGGTGCTTTCTTGGATGCCGGTGACCTCGGTGAGGGTGGGGGTGATGTAGCTGTACACTGCAAAGATACCGCCAAAGCCTACAGATGCGGCCAGCAGGGTCAGCCAAATTTGCCCTTCTTTAAAGGCGCTCAGTTCGTTGCGCACACTGGCGCCCTCGGCCACCGCCACCCGTGGCACAAATAGCCTCACCATCACTGCGGTCAGCACTGCCAAGGCCCCTACTATCACAAACAGGCTGCGCCAACCCAGCCATTGGCCTGCCCAGGTGGCAAGGGGCACGCCAATGACATTGGCGGTGCTGAGCCCGAGCATCACCCGGCCTACCGCCGAGGCGCGCTGGCTGTGGGGGACGATGGAAGCGGCCACCAACGAGGCCACCCCAAAGTAGGCGCCGTGGGGTAGGCCCGCCACGAAACGAGCGGCAATGAGCGGCAGGTACTGGCTCATGGCGGCGCTCAGCAGGTTACCGAAGGCAAAGATGGACATCAGCAGCACCAGCAGCATGCGCCTTGGCATACGGGCGCCCAGGATGGCAAAGAGCGGCGCCCCTACCACCACGCCCAGGGCATAGGCGCTGATGGTGTGGCCGGCGGTGGGAATATCCACGCCAATGCCTTGGGCCAGGTTTGGCAAGATGCCCATGGCGGCGAACTCGCCAGTGCCGATGGCAAGGCCGCCAACGGCCAGGGAAAACTCGGCCAGGCCCGTGCCCTGGGGCCGGACCTGAATGCTCTGTGCTTGACTCATACTGCGCTCGGGGAGGGGAGAAAACCGCTTATGCTACCAAAATCCCCGCTGCCGGCCCAAGCGCTCAGCGGTGCTGAAAGTGCCTGACCAACTCTTCCTGGGCTTGGATAAGCTCTTCGATACGTTGGCTCGAATCACTGAACGCCGCCACGCCCTGGTGGTTTTGCTCGGTGATGTGGGCGATTTGGCTGAGGCTCTGGGCGATGTCTTCGGTGGTGGCCTGCTGCTGGGTGGCGGCAGAGGCAATGTGCTCGCTGTTGGCGGTGACATCGCTGATAAGGGCGCGGATCTGCCCCATGGCCTCGGCGGCCCGGCTGTTTTGTTCCAGCCCCTTTTCCATCTGCTGCTGGCTGTCTTTCATCAGGGAGACTGCCTGGCGGGTGCTTTGCTGCAGGCTGTCAATCATGCCGTGAATGGTCTTGGCCGATTCGGAGGTTTGCTGGGCAAGGCCTCTGACTTCACTGGCCACCACCGCAAAGCCGCGGCCATGGTCGCCGGCTCGGGCCGCCTCGATGGCGGCGTTCAGGGCCAGCAGGTTGGTCTGCTCCGCCACTCCTTGAATAACATCCAGCACGCTGCCTATCTGCTGGGAATAATTGTGCGCGTCGTCAATGGCCTTGCCGGTGTTGTCCAGGCGCTGAGCCAGGCTGTGGCTGGCATCGCTGCTGCCGTTCACCAGTTTTTGGCCCTGGCCGACCGCATTGTCCATCTCCATCACCCGGCTTAAGGTACGGGCGGTGGACTGGGCCACTTCCTGCACTGCTTTTTCCATCTCTGTCATGGCGGTGGTGACCTGCTGGGTTTGGCGCCGTTGCAGCTCCAGGGCCTGGCGGGTCTCAAGGGATTGGTCGCGGTTCAGTTGCGACACCTCGCCCAACTGGCGGGCTCCGTCGCTGAGCTGGCTTATCAGCTGGCGAAGGTGGCTTAGCAGTTGGTTGGTGCTGGCCGAGAGCAGGCCAAACTCGTTATGGCTGGTAAAGGCCACTTCTTGGGTGATATCGCCACGGGCTGCCGCCCTTTGTACCGACAACAGCTCGGCCAGCGGCTTTTTGATGGAGCGGTACACGCTCCAGGCCACCAATGCCGCCAGCAGCAAGGAAATGCCAAGGGCCAGCAAGGTCAGCCAGAAGCTCAAGCTCAATGAGCGATTGACGGTCGCAGCGCCGCTGTCGACCCGGTCATGGGCGGTTTGGTCGACGGTGCCCATCACGGCGATGGCGTAATCGATGGTGCCGCTGGTCTGGTCGGCAAGGGCGGCCACTTCGTCTTTTAAAGTCAGGTACTGCTCTTTGGCATCCATCAGCTGCTGGGCATCGCCCGCCAGGGCGCTGTTACCGGCGAGCAGTGTATCCAAAGCCTGTTTGGGCCTGTTGATAGCAAAGCTGTCGGTGGCAGCCAGCACTTCGTCGATGTTTTCCTGGATGGCGATTTCGCTTGCCAGCTTGGCGCCTTGCAGGGCCTGGCGCCACTGCTGGCGAGCGTTATTAATGTCCTCCTGGGCCTTGAGCAGCGCCTGCTGTTTGTCGCCAAGCTCCTGGCCCAGGGCAAAGTAGTCTTGGTCCATGGTGGCGAGGGGTTCGAGCAGGCCCAATACGTCCTTGGAGTCTTTAGCCAGGATTTTGAGCTTATCGAGGGTGTCGTGGAAGCTCGCCTTGAGATCGCCAAAGTTGTTCATGGTGGTAATGGCGATATGGGGGTCGGTGCTACCCGGCACCGCCTTTAACTGGCGGTCGGCGTTGAGCAGCACAACCGACAGTTGGCTGGTTTGCAGCACCAGCGGGGTGGCCTTGGTGGTCATGGCCTGAATTTGGGTGCGAATTTGTTGCCCTGCCAATAAGGTCACCAGGCTGCTGGCCAGCAGGCACAGTACCAGCAGCAGAAAACCCAGCATCACTTTCTGGGTTATGGATAGTTTCGGCACCAGGCGCCCAAGGCGGGCAAACGGCGTGAAAAGTCTCGTGGGCAGGATAGCCATAGGCCGAAAGACTCCCTTGAACTGCTATCAGGGTCTGAACATGACCCATCCGGGAGCGTATTGTGGCGGCCAGGCTGGTTATCTCGATGACACTTAGGTGACAGTTTGGTGACGGTTAACGCTTTTCTAATTTGCCAAGCCAGTCCTGCAATTGCCGGCTAAGGGCCGGGAGGTGCCCGCCAAGGCCAGCGCAGCTTTGGGCTTCGGCAGCCAGCAAGGCCTGGTTGCAACTCTCCACCAAAGCCAGGCCTTTATCGGTGAGTTTCACCCGCTTGGAGCGGCCGTCATCGGGGTTGGCGGGGCGGCTTATCAGGGCTTTATCTTCCATGCGCAGCAAGATTTTGGTCATGCCGCCGGAGGACACCAGCATCAAGCGGTAAAGCTCGGTGGGGCTCAGGCAATGTTCGCCGCCTACCGAGCGCAGGGTTGCCAGCACTTCAAACTCGGCCGGTTGCAGACTAAAGCGGGCAAACACGGCGCCGTCGAGCTCGGCGAAATACTCCTGCAGGCGATAGAGCGCGGCCACCAGCTCGCCAGCCTTGTCGCAGGCCTGGGGCCAATGGTTCTGCCAGTTGTCCTTGAGTTCGCTTAACGCGGCGCGGGCACGGGCCATGGAAGACTCCTTGAGTTTATCTTTCCAGGAAGATACTATCACGGCGAAATATCTTTCTGGGAAGATAGTTGGAGGTGTCTATGGGTCCCTGGGGGTTTCTTGTTTTGGCCGGTGTCTTTGAAGTGGGCTTTGCCAGCTGCCTGAAGTTGTCCGAGGGCTTTACCCGGCACTGGGCTACGGCGGCGTTTATCGCTTTGGGGGCGGCCAGCTTTTACTGCCTGACCAAGGCCATGGCGCACATTCCGGTAGGCACCGCTTATGCCATCTGGACCGGCATCGGCGCGCTGGGCACGGCGCTGGTGGGGGTGTGCTTTTTCAACGATCCGGCCACCTTGGCGCGGATGGGCTTTTTAACCCTGCTGGTGGTGTCCCTGGTGGGGCTTAAGCTGGTGTCATAAAAAACGGGAGCCGATGCTCCCGTTTTTTATGGCTGAATGCCGCCTCGTACCAGGTTGAAGTTGTGGTACCAGGTGATGAAGTCTTCACTGCCCATGGGCTCGGATACCGCAAAGCCTTGCACTTGATCGCAGTGCTCGTTACGCAGGAAGTTAAGCTGGTCCAGCTCTTCAACTCCCACGGCGCTGGTGCGAATACCCAAGTCCTTACCCAGTCGCAAAATGGCTTTGACCAGGGTCTCGGCATCGGGATCTTTACCCAACTTGGCGATAAAGTGCCGGTCAATCTTGATGGTGTCGATGGGCAGCTTGGTGAGGTTATTGAGGGCGCCGTTGATGGAGCCGAACTCGTCGATAGAGAGCCTAAGGCCCATTTTTTTCAGTTCATGGAGCTGCTGGGCATAGCGCTGGCCATCGTTGTGAATGGCCGCTTCGTTAAGCTCCAGCTCCAGAGTGAACTGATCGGCGCCGCCAAGCTGGGCCAGCAATTCACGGGTCTTGTCAAAAAGCCCTTGGCCCTTTAACTGCTGCGGCGAGATGTTCACGGTCAGGCACAGGTTGTAGACCCCGTAATCCAGCCACTGGTGCAAATCGCGGGTCAGCATTGCCAGCACGTGTTCGCCCAGTTCGTTAATCAGCCCCACATGCTCGGCGATATAGACAAACTCCTGGGGAACTAGGGTGCCGTGCTGGGGGTGTTCCCAGCGGACCAGGGTTTCCACCCCCAACAATTTATTGCCGTAGGCGCTGACAATGGGCTGGTAGCGCAGGAAAAACTCGCCCCGCTCGGTGGCGCCGCGCAGATCCTTACCCAACTCGCGGGTCAGGCGCACCATGGCATCGATGCGCTCGTCGTAAAAACGCACATCGCCGCCATCACGTTTGAGCTGGTGCAGGGTTAGCTCGGCGTTGTTAAAGAGGCTGTTGGCGTTGTCGGCATCGTCCGGGTAAATGGCCACCCCGGCCCGAAAGCCCATCGGCACCGGTTTACCGTCTATTTCAAAAGGTTGCTCAAAGGCCAGTGCCAGCTTGTGGTGCACCTGGGCCATGGCCTCGGAGTTTTTAAGGTGCACCGCCATGATGGCAAAGCGGTCGCCTTCTTGGCGGGCCAGGATGTCGGTTTCCCGCAAGGTTTGCTGAATGCGCTGGGCTACGGCTCTTAGCAGCGAATCCCCCACCTGGTGGCCAAAGTCGTCGTTGATCTGCTGGAAGCTTTTCAGATCCAGCAGCATCAACCCCAGTTTCATCTGGATGCGTTTGGCCACATGGAGCTGTTCGTCGAGCTGATGCAAAAACTCGTCGCGTGACATCAAACCGGTGAGCTTGTCCGCTGACTGCATGGCAGAGAGTTCGGCTTCCATTTGCAGCTGACGGGTGATGTCCCACATCTCGCTGATAATGGCCAGGTGCTGGTCGTTCTGGGTGATCAGGCGCTTTTGGATCCACCAAATTTTGCCATCAGGGCGGCTGACCTTAATGGGCTCAAGGGTGCCTTCTTTAAGCAGCTGTTCGCGGCCACTGTCGATACCTTGCTGGCCGTCGCCGCCAAAAAGTCGGCTGGCCTCAAGGCCAATAAGGGCGCTGCGCTCGGAGCCCATGAAATTGGCAAAGCTGTTGTTGCTGGCCAAAAGGCTGCCGTCGGGGCACTGAATGAAAATGGGGTGGGCCAGCAGATCCAGCACCGAGCCGTGCAAGTCCACCACCGGTTGGACAAAAAAGAGAAAGGCCTTGCTGTCGGGCAGGTGGCTGACATGCACCCGCATCAACCCTTTGCCGGGCAGGGCGTCGCGCCAAAAGTGGCTGTCCTGGCATTTTGCCAGCCAGTGGCTGCCGGCGCCTTGGGTAAAAAAGTGCTGTGGGTCTTCAACCAGATCGGCAAAGGCTGGGTTGAAACCCAATAGAGTCCCGCCCGGTTCCAGCCAGGCTAAAGGACAAGGAAGGTGTTCAAGCAAGGTATCCGTGTTGGCCACGGCCGTCCTCAGTATTATTGTCGTTACATTAATGTAGCCATTTCTGATGGCGAATAAAAAGGCCCGGTGCTATCAGCCGGGCCTTAATTTGCTTAGAGCGCCTCGATACTGGCGTATTGGGCCTTGAGTTTGGCCTGGGTTTCCTCAAGCTCGGCGAGCTTTTCACGCTCTTTGGCAATTACCGCTTCCGGGGCCTTGGCCACGAAACCTTCATTACCCAGCTTACCGGCCACCCGGCCACGCTCTTGCTCCACCTTTTCAAGCTGCTTGGCAAGGCGGGCAAGCTCCGCGTCCTTGTCAATCAGGCCTGCCATGGGAATACGCACTTCCATGGCGCCCACCAGTTGGGTAACGGTGGGGGGCAGCTCGCCGCTTGCCACGGTGATGGACTCAAGCTTGGCCATGTTGGTGAGGAAGCTCAGGTTCTCTTCCAGGCGGCGCTGGTCGGTCTCAGACACATTCACCAGCAACACTTCGAGGAGCTTGCTTGGGGCAATGTCCATCTCGGCGCGGATGTTGCGAATGGCGACGATAAATTGCTTCACCCACTCCAAATCGGCCATGGCATCGGCGTTAACCTTGGCGGCGTCAAATTCGGGGTAGGGCTGGAGCATGATGGTGTCGCCATCGATGCCGGCCAGCACTTTGACTCGCTGCCAGATGGTCTCGGTGATGTAAGGCATGACCGGGTGCATCAGCCGCAGCAGCGCTTCCAGTACCGTCACCAGGGTGTGGCGAGTGCCGCGCTGCTGGGCTTCTGAGCCTTTGAACAGCACCGGCTTGGTGAGCTCGAGGTACCAGTCGCAGAACTGGTTCCAGGTGAACTCATACAGGGTGTTGGCGGCCAAGTCGAAGCGGTAGCTGTCCATGGCTTGGCGCACCGCTTTGACGGTTTCTTCAAATTGGCCCAGCACCCAGCGGTCGGCCAGGCTCAGCTCCAGCTCGCCGCCGTTAAAGCCGCAGTCTTTGTCTTCGGTGTTCATCAGCACAAAGCGGCTGGCGTTCCACAACTTGTTGCAGAAGTTGCGGTAGCCTTCCAGGCGGCGCATGTCCCAGTTGATGTCGCGGCCGGTAGAGGCCAGGGCCGCCAGGGTAAAGCGCAGGGCGTCGGTGCCGTGGGCAACGATACCCTCGGGGAACTGGGTTTCGGTGCGCTTGGCAATCTTCTCGGCCAACTGCGGCTGCATCATGTTGCCGGTACGCTTTTCCAGAAGTTCGGGCAGGCTGATGCCGTCAATCATGTCCAAGGGATCGATGACGTTGCCCTTGGATTTGGACATCTTCTGGCCTTCGTCGTCGCGAATAAGGCCGGTCACATACACGGTCTTGAAGGGTACCTGTGGCGTGCCATCGTCGTTCTTGATGAAATGCATGGTCATCATGATCATGCGCGCCACCCAGAAGAAGATGATGTCAAAGCCGGTCACCAGCACGTCGGTGGGGTGGAAGACTTTGAGGTCTTCGAGCTTCTCGGGCCAGCCCAGGGTGGAGAAGGTCCAAAGGGCCGAGCTGAACCAGGTGTCCAGCACGTCGTTGTCTTGCTTGAGCACCACCTCGCTGCCGAGGTTGTGTTTGGCACGCACTTCGTCTTCGCTACGGCCCACATAAACCTTGCCGGTTTCGTCGTACCAGGCGGGAATGCGGTGGCCCCACCACAGCTGGCGGCTGATGCACCAGTCTTGGATGTCGCGCATCCAGGCAAAGTACATGTTCTCGTACTGCTTGGGCACAAACTGGATACGGCCGTCTTCCACCGCTTCGATAGCGGGTTTGGCCAGTGGGGCGACCCGCACGTACCACTGATCGGTGAGCATGGGCTCGATAACCACGCCGCCACGGTCGCCGTAAGGCACCGAGAGGTTGTGGTCGTCGACTTTTTCCAGAAGGCCCAGGGCGTCAAACTTGGCGACGATGGCCTTACGGGCGGCAAAGCGCTCTAGGCCCTGGAACTCGGCCGGAATGGAGCCATCCATCTCGGTGTTGGCGGTGCCGTCGGTGTGCACGCATTCGGCCTCAACCCGGATATGGGCGTCCAGGGTCAGGATATTGACCATGGGCAGGCCGTGGCGCTTGCCGACTTCGTAGTCGTTAAAGTCGTGGGCCGGGGTGATCTTCACGCAACCGGTGCCCTTTTCCATGTCGGCGTGTTCGTCGCCAACGATGGGAATGCGGCGCCCTACCAGCGGCAGCTCGATAAACTTGCCGATAAGGTCCTTGTAGCGCGGATCTTCGGGGTTAACGGCGACACCGGTATCACCCAGCATGGTCTCGGGGCGGGTAGTGGCCACCACCAGATAGTCTTTGCCTTCAGCGGTCTTGGCGCCGTCAGCCAGCGGGTAGCGCAGGTGCCACATGTGGCCCTTTTGCTCTTTGTTTTCTACTTCCAGGTCGGAAATGGCGGTGTGCAGTTTCGGGTCCCAGTTCACCAGGCGCTTGCCGCGGTAGATAAGGTCGTCTTCGTACAGGCGTACAAAGACTTCCAGCACCGCATTGGACAGGCCTTCGTCCATGGTGAAGCGCTCACGCTCCCAATCCACGGAATTACCCAGGCGGCGCATCTGGCGGGTGATGGTGCCGCCGGACTCTTCCTTCCACTGCCAGATTTTGTCGATGAACTTGTCGCGGCCAAGGGCGTGGCGGTCAGGCGCACCTTCGGCGGCCAGTTTACGCTCCACCACCATCTGGGTGGCGATACCGGCATGGTCGGTGCCCACTTGCCAGAGAGCATTTTTACCCTGCATGCGCTGGTAGCGGGTGAGGGCGTCCATGATGGTCTGCTGGAATGCATGACCCATGTGCAGGCTGCCGGTGACGTTGGGCGGCGGGATCATGATGCAGTAGCTGTCGGCGCCGGCCGCACCGCTGGGTTTGAAATAGCCTTTTTCTTCCCAGGCCTGGTAGAGCGCCTCTTCGATGGCGGAAGGATTGTAAGTCTTATCCATGGTTTTGCTGTATCTCAGTGGGTTTGCGCCAAAAAGTCCGCGAGTGACAAGTGCTTAGGGGCTGCGCCCTGTTGTTGGTAGCTGCGAAACCGGGTTCGCGCCGCCACCTTGAGTGCCTCGCTGTTTGGCACGGCCTCAAAAATTTGCGCACATTGTACCGCAACATGGGGGATGGCTTCATGGAGATTAATCAACACCGCACGGCCTCTGGGGGCGGGCGCTTCGGGCCAGTAAATGGCCACCGGTGAGCCGCTTTTGGGGCCTTCGTCAGCCAGGTTATGGGGCACAAAGGACGCCGGCTCCTTTACCCACAGCGCTTCGTCAACGGCGTCGGCCTGGGCCTTGTCCTGGCAGGTGATCAGCACCGGTTGGCGCAATTGGTAAAAATGCGCGGCCACCTGGCAGGCAAATTCCACCAGGTTATCGTCCGGCAGGGAGCAAAAAGTGACATCAGCCATAGAGACTCCAAAAAGGAAAAAGGGCAGTCAGAGCTGCCCTTGGTTCCGTGGGATTGCCCTTAATCTTCGGGCTTTTCACCGGCGCGGTTCAAGAGGAACTGGGTCAAAAGCGGTACCGGGCGACCGGTAGAGCCTTTGTTCTTGCCCGATACCCAGGCGGTGCCGGCGATATCGAGGTGAGCCCAGTTGTACTTCTTGGTAAAGCGGCTCAGGAAGGCGCCGGCGGTGATGGCACCGGCCGGGCGGCCACCGATGTTGGCCATGTCGGCAAAGGGGCTTTCCAGCTGCTCTTGGTACTCGTCAAAAAGCGGCAGGCGCCAGGCTTTGTCGCCGGATTGCTCGGAGGCGTTGATAAGCTCATGGGCCAGCGGATTGTGGGTAGACATCAAACCGGAGGCCACCTTACCCAGGGCAATCACACAGGCACCGGTGAGGGTGGCGGTGTCAATCACGCACTCTGGCTCGAAGCGCTCTACATAGGTAAGCACGTCGCACAGCACCAGGCGGCCTTCGGCGTCGGTGTTGAGCACTTCGACGGTCTGGCCGGAAAGGGTGGTGAGGATGTCGCCGGGGCGATAAGCGTTGGCGTCGGGCATGTTTTCACAGCCGGCCAGCACGCCAATCACGTTCAGCGGCAAATCCAGCTCGGCCAGGGCGGTCATGGTGCCCAGCACGCCGGCAGCGCCGCCCATGTCGTACTTCATCTCGTCCATGCCATCGGCGGGCTTGATGGAGATACCGCCGGCATCGAAGGTCAGGCCCTTGCCTACCAGCACTATGGGTTTGGCAGAGGCGTCAGGGGCGCCGTTGTAGCGCATGATGGTCATCATTGATTCGTTGGCACTGCCGCGGCCTACCGCCAGGTAGGAGTGCATGCCAATCTCGGCCATCTGCGCTTCGCCCACCACTTCGATGGCCAGCTTACTGTGTTCCTTGGCCAGTTCCTTGGCCGACTCTGCCAGGTAAGCCGGGTTACAGATGTTGGGCGGCATGTTGGCCACGTTGCGGCACATGGCCATGCCTTTGGTGATGCCCAGGCCGTGACGAATGGCCTTCTCGCCCAAAGAGAGCTCGCGGCGGGTCGGCACGTTGAAGGTCAGCTTGCGAAGGGGGCGGCGGGGTTCTTCCTTCTTGGATTTAAGCTGGGTAAAGCTGTAGAGGCTGCTTTCGGTGGCTTCTACGGCTTGGCGCACCTTCCAGTAGGTGTCGCGGCCCTTAACGTGCAGCTCGGTCAGGAAACACACCGCTTCCATGGAGCCGGTATCGTTAAGGGTGGAAATGGTTTTTTGAACAATTTGGCGATACTGGCGCTCGTCCAATTCCCGCTCTTTACCACAGCCAATCAGCAGCACCCGTTCGGAAAGGACGCCTGGGACATGGTGCAGCAGCAGGGTCTGGCCTACCTTTCCTTCAAGGTCGCCACGGCGCAGCAAGTTGGAGATGTAGCCGTCGCTGATGCGATCGAGCTGTTCGGCAACGGGGGAAAGGCGGCGGGGTTCGTAGACTCCGACCACAATGCAGGCGCTGCGCTGTTTTTCCGGGCTACCACTTTTTACGCTAAATTCCATGCACACTCCTAAGAGTCATTAAAGACAAGGGCGGCGGATCTATGGATAATGCAGGCAATTGATTTAGCGGGACGAAAGGGCCCGTTAACGCCTGAAATTTTATCCGCCAGGACTTGTCAAAAAGCCTGATAGGTCGATTAAAGCTACTTAAACTTGCAAAAACAAGTGTTAGCTCCAAGATTTGGCCGGATTTTAGTAAAACAGCAAATATTCGCGAAAACAGGGCATTCTCTTGATAGTTTTCCGTTACCTCTTCGCTGAAGCATTCAAGTCCACCATCGCCGTGCTGCTGGTGCTGATGGCCATCTTCGTCAGCCGGGAGTTTGTCTCGGTGCTCTCCGACGCCGCCGACGGCGACATTCCCGGCACCATCGTGGCTCAGGTTATCGGCCTGCACCTGCCGTCGTTGCTGGTGATGGTGATGCCGTTGTCGGTCTTTATCGGCATCCTGATGGCCCACAGCCGGATGTACTCCGAACATGAAATGACGGTGCTGCACGCCTGCGGCATCTCCGAGTGGTACGTAGCGCGGGTTACCCTGACCGTGGCCCTGGTGTTCAGCTTGATTGCCGCTTCCATCACCCTCTGGTTTGCTCCCTGGGCCAAAGAGCAGGAATACCAAATGGTGGAAAAGGCCCATTCCAGCAGCGGCCTGGCCACCTTGCAGGAAGGGCGCTTTCAGCGCACCGCCAACAACAGGGCGGTGGTGTTTATCGAAAACATCGACGATGGCCACCTGGACAAAGTGTTTGTGGCTCAACTGCCTGGTCCTGGCGATTCCCCCTCGGTACTGATGGCCGAAGGTGGCGTGGTGTCTCAGAACGACAAGGGCATGGACACCATGGAGCTCAACCAGGGTTATCGCTACGAGGGGGAAGCCGGGCAGGCGGCGCTGCAGGAAGTGCATTTTGGCCTCTACAAGATGCAGATTGGTGACCAGGAAGTGCAAAAGCGCAACCGTAAACTCTCGGCGCTGCCTCTTGGCGAGCTGCTCAAAGACGATTCGGTGGATGCCCGTGCCGAGCTGCAGTGGCGCATGGCACTGCCTATCGCGGTGCTGCTGTTGTCCTTGATTGCCGTGCCTATGGCCCAGACCGGGCCGCGCCAGGGCAAATTTGCCAAAATGCTGCCCGCCCTTGGCCTGTTCCTGGGGTATCTGCTGTTGCTGCTTGCCGGTAACAGGGCGCTTGAAGACGGTAAAATTCCCATTGTCCTGGGGCTTTGGTGGATCCACGCCAGTGCACTCTTTATCGGCATAGCACTTATCATCAAGGGCCGAACCCTCGGCACCCGCATTCGTGGCTGGCTGAGGGGTAGCCGATGAAAATTATCGATTTGTACATTGGCCGGGTGATCCTCACCACCACCTTGCTGTGCCTGGCGGTACTGGTGGGGTTGTCTGGGCTTATCAAGTTTGTCGACCAGCTCAAATACGTGGGCCGCGGCCTTTATGACACGGCCGATGCCGGCATCTTTGTGCTGTTTTCCATGCCGCGCGACCTCGAAGTGTTCTTCCCCATGGGGGTGCTGCTGGGCGGTCTTATTGGTCTTGGCATGATGGCCAGCAACTCCGAGCTGACGGTGATGCAGGCCTCCGGCATGTCCAAGTTCAACATCATCGCCTCGGCCATGAAGACCATGTTCCTGCTGATGATAATGGTGGTGTTGCTGAGCGAGTTTGTGGCGCCGGGGGCAGAGCGTTACGCCCGGGACATGCGCACCCAAGCCATGTCGGGGGGTACCTTGCTGTCCGATTCCAATGGCCTGTGGGCGCGGGACGGCAACCGCTTTGTGCATATCCAGCAGTTGCTGGAGGCCGACGAAATTGGCGATGTCACCCTGTATGAGTTTGACGGCCTGCAACTGAAACGGCTGCTGCATGCTGACCATGCCCGCTGGATTAAAAACGGCTGGGAGCTTAGCCAGGTGCAGGAAACCTGGATAGATAAAGACAGCACCCGGGTCGATTCGCGGCCCACCATGATGCTCAAATCTGACCTGACCCCGGAAAAGCTCGGTGTGGTCACGGTCAAACCCGAAGCCTTGTCTCTGCGCGGTCTTACCCAATACGTGGAATATCTGGTGGCCAACAAGCAGGACGGATCTCGCTATAAGCTGGCGTTTTGGCGCAAGATTTTTGCGCCGCTGAACCTCGCTGTGATGCTGCTGCTGGCCTGTTCTTTCGTGTTTGGGCCACTACGCACCGTGCCCATGGGCGCCCGTATCATCCTTGGCATCATCGCAGGCTTTAGCTTCTTCCTGTTAAGCGAGATCTTCGGGCCTTTGAGCCTGGTATACGAGGTGCCGCCGCTGCTGGGAGCGATATTGCCGGGGCTGCTGTTTATCGGCATTTCGGTGTATTTGCTGCGAAGGCCGGCATAAACCCAAAAAAGGGCGCGTAAAGCGCCCTTTTTGCTGCCCGCGAGTTATGGCTTTGGGGTATCCACCAGCACCACTTCGGTGTGGCTGGCCCTGTCTTGCAGCGCCAGGCGCCGCGAACCAAGCAGCACCCCTAGGGTGCCTGCGCCCAATAGCGCGCACAGGGCCCTAAGCAGCGCTTGCTTAAGGCTCACCGGCCCACCTTGCTGGCTTTGCAGTTTAAGGCGCCAGGCGCGCATGCCAAGGGTTTGGCCGCCGTGGGTCCAGAACCACAAAAAAAAGCCGAGTACGCACAACAGCAGGTAAAGACTGTAGAGCGGCTGGTCGCGCATGAAGCTTGCTTGGTCGGGGTAACCGTCCAGCAGGGCAGGGAAGAGCTGGATGGCCAGCGCCAGCAGCGCAAAGCCCAAGAAGTGGGCCAGCATAAACACGGCGCAGGCCAGCAGGTAGTCATAACAGAGGGCGGCCAGACGACGCCCGAACGAGGCTCTTGGAAAGTGGCCCTTCATGGTGTGCTCCGATAGCTAAGCGCTTAGAATTGTAGCAAATTTCGCCAATTCAAGAAGGCTTGCAAGGCGAGACTAAATGCGTATAATGCCCTGCACCTGCCTGGGTGGCGAAATTGGTAGACGCAGCTGATTCAAAATCAGCCGGGTAAAACCGTGCCGGTTCGAGTCCGGCCCTAGGCACCACTTGATTATCAAGTAATTAGAAAAAGCTCCTAAGGGAGCTTTTTTCGTTTCAGAACGTCTTCAGAAGATGCCTTCATAACATCTTTACACTTCATTTACTTTTTTTCTTCGGTTAGTTTGAAGATCTCTTGCCGAGGAATGCCGCCATGCGTTTGCTGATTGTTGTGCTGCTGTTCGCCTGCTCCCTGGCCCAAGCCGATGTCATGAAGATGGCCAGCCTGGAATGGCCGCCCTATGCCGGCAGCAAACTGCCTGGCCAGGGCACTGTGATCAGTAAACTGCGGGCGGCGCTGGCAACCCAGGGGCACCAACTGCAGGTTACCTTCTTGCCTTGGCAACGGGCTTTGCTATTGGTCAATCAAGACTCCGATTACGTGGCCTATGGCCCCGAATACCATGACGGCGAGCGAGATCAGATCTTTATCAGTTCCGATGTGGTGGGGTACGGGCCTTTAGGGATCGCCTATCGAAAGGCCCACCCTCTTGTTTGGAAGCGCCAGGCAGACCTGTACAAGTACCGTATCGGGGTGGTGCGCGATTACCTTAACACTGCGCTTTTTGACAACGCGGTGGAGCAAGGCCTGCAACCGGTTGACCAAGCCGATTCAGACCGCCAGAACCTGTTGAAACTGGCCTACGGCCGGGTTGATGGCGCCGTGGTGGATCTTAAGGTCATGGCCTACTGGCTGGAGCACGATGAAAAGTTGGCGCCCTTCAAAGAGGCGCTGGTCGCTTCCCCCCAACTGCTGGAAAAAAAAGCCCTTTACGTCAATTTTCGTCGCGGCGACCGGGGCCAGCGCTGGCAGGCCATCCTCAACCGCGGCCTCAAGGCCCTGGCCCAGGCTCAGTAGCGCACGTCGCCACTGGTGAGAAAATCCAGCGACTCAGTGATGGCCACCCTTATCTTGCGCTCAAGCTGCTGCTTTTCCTGCTCGGTGGTGAAGTAGGCGTTGTCTACGTCGTGCCGCACATAGCGGGGCGGCACTTTGTTGAGAACCAGGCAGCAAAGGTCTGCCAGCTGCTCGGAGCCGATGGCGGGAGGATGTTGGGTCAGTTCTTCGGTCAGCATACGTTCCATCAGGTTATGAATATCTTCGCTCAGGTGCATGGCGGCGTACTCCCCTTGTGGTTCTCTCTAGTTTAGTGCCCGGCAAATCATTAAGCTTTGGGGCCCTAAAGGAGGCGTGATGGATATTTGTTTTGTGTTGGTTCGCCCGGCCCGCCCGGAGAACATCGGTGCGGCGGCCAGAGCCATGAAGACCATGGGCTTTGGCGATCTGCGCATTGTCGGCTCCAAGGCTCACCTCGAACCCCAGGCCCAGTGGGTTGCCCACGGTGCTCAGGAGCTGATAAGCCATGCCCGCGATTTTGACACCCTGAGCGAAGCCCTGGTCGATTGCACCCTGGCGGTGGGCACCACGGCGCGAATGCGAAGCGGCAAGCACCAATACCTGACCCCACAAGAGCTAAAAAGCCAGGCCCTTCGCCAGCAAGGGGCCGTGGCCAGAATGGCGGTGGTGTTTGGTTGCGAGGAGTCTGGGCTGGCCAACGACGAGCTGGAGCAATGCCAGCTGCGCTCTTACCTGCCTCTATCCCAAACCCAGCCATCGCTGAATCTTGGCCAGGCGGTGATGCTCTACGCCTACAGCCTGCAGCAGCTGCCCGAGCAAACCCAAGCGGCAGAGGTGGACGACGGCTTGTTGGCTACCGCGCGCCAGCGGCTGGAAGCGGTGCTGGCCAAGGCCGATATCGGCGGCGAAGAGATACCGGCCCAGTGGGCATTAGAAAGCCTGCACCGGGCCGGTGAGCGGGACTTAAAGCTGCTGCTGTTTATCCTCAACAAGCTGCTCTGAGGCGGCTTTAGGGGGCTCGGTGGGAGTTGCTTCGGCGGCCGACACCGGCGCTGCGGGTTGCGCCGTTTCGTCTTTTACTGGCATGTCCTTGGGTGCTGGTGCTGGTGCTGGTGCTGGTGCTGCTTGCGGCTTGGCCGCTGGCAGGTCTGCTTTGGGCGCCGGGCTTTGCGCCTTGGGCGTGCTTGGCAGCGGCATGGCCGTGGGCGCGGCGGGAGCCGGAGTAGCAACAACCGGAGCCTTGGTGGCTTCGGCTTTTGGCGCTGGCGGGGTCTGGAACTGGCCAATCAGCTGCTCACCCGGTTGCAGCAGGGCAAAGAGCCGCTTGGCAATTTCGGTGTTATCCATAAAGCCGTCAAAGCGGTCTTTGTCGACCCCGTCAGCGAAGATGGGCACATCGACTGCGGTGTGGCCGGAGGTGGTCCAGCCGGTGAGGCTGCGCTTGTCGATAAGGGATTTGATGGCGCTGACCAGCGCTTCCTGGCCATCGCTCATGGCGTCCATCAAGTTGCTGGTTTCATCTTTGGAGGGGTTAAAGCCCAGCAGCGCCGGCAGGGCCTTTGCCGGTTCGGATTCTTGCGCCAGGCGGGCCGCTATCACCCCCGGAGAGTTGGGGATCTTTCTCAGAAAATCGGCGCGCCACTGGTACTTGCCAGCGGCGCCCAGGGTCAGGCCACCGGTTGAATGGTCGGCGGTGACCACCACCAGGGTATCGTCCCGGCTGTCGGCAAAGTCCTTGGCCCAGCGGATGGCCTTGGCAAAGTCCTTCATCTCGTGCATGGCGGTGACGATGTCGTTGCTGTGCCCGGCCCAGTCAATCTGGCTGCCTTCCACCATCAACACAAACCCCTTGGGGTTCTGGTTTAGAAGCTCCACCGCTTTGGCGGTCATGGCATCGAGGCGCGGACCCTGGGTGTCGTCGATGGCGCTTGGCAGGCCCACATCGGCAAACAGCCCCAGCGCCGGCCCTTGGCTGAGGGCGGCAAGGCTGGCGCTGTCGCTGGCAAAGTGGTAGCCGGCGGCTTCAAATTCGGCCACCAGATCGCGGTCGGGGCGCTTGAAGTACTGGGTGCCGCCGCCAAACATCACGTCGGCGCGAAATTTGCCGTCGATGCGGTCGTCAAAATAGGCATCGGCAATGGCGTTGTAGTTGGAGCGGTTTTCGTTGTGCACCAAAAACGCTGCCGGGGTGGCGTGGTTGATCTGCGAAGTCACCGCGATGCCGGTGCTTTTGCCCAGCCGTTTGGCCATGTCCATGATGGAAGACAGCGCCACTTTCTGGCGGTCAACGGCAATGGCGCCGTTGTAGGTTTTATGGCCGGTGGCAAGGGCGGTGGCGGCCGCGGCCGAGTCGGTGACCACGGTGTCGGGCTCGTCAGGGTAGGTGCTGGCCATGCCGGTCAGCATCTGGTCGAAGACGGTGGATTCCACCTTGGGGGTGGTGGGGTCGTCGGCAAAGTAGCGATAGCCGGTGGTGTAGGCCGGGCCCATGCCATCGCCAATCATGATGATGATATTGCGTGGCTCTTTGGCTTGCAGCTGGGTCGTTAGCAGGGCGGCGAGCAGCGCGATGAAATAACGCATCTTCTTGTCTCTTGGATGTTTTATCTGGCCAGTCTAGCAGGAACTTAACCTGGGAAGCGAAGGGCCTGAGGGTAGGGGAAGAAATCTTCCAGTTGCCCCTTTTTGGCATTTTCCTGCGCTTTTAACCAGAAATCGGGAGTGAACAGCTCGGCAAATTCCTGGCCCAATACCTCGGCCGCGTCCTGGCGGGCGCACAGAAAATGCCGGAACTCCTCTGGAAACACATCCCCTTCGTTGACCGGGTACCAAGGCTCAGCGCTCAGCATATCCTGCTCGTACTCGCTTTTGGGGATAGCTCTAAAAGTCACGTCGCCTAAGGGGCACAGCTCGTCGTAGTCGTAGAAAATCACCCGGCCGTGGCGGGTGACCCCGAAGTTTTTAAAGAGCATGTCACCGGGGAAAATACCGGCGGTGGCGATGTCCTTTAAGGCGTGGCCGTATTCACGAAGGATGGCTTTGCATTCGCCGCTGCGTTCTTTCAGGGCGAGGTTCATGGGGGTCATGCGCCGCTCGGTAAAACAGTGGCTCAGGTGCAGCATGTCGCCTTCTATCCGGGCCCGCCCGGCGCAGGTGGCCAACAGCTCTTGCAGGGGAGCCTGGTCAAAATGCGCCAGCGGCAGGCGCAGGTCGATAAACTCCTGGGTGTCTGCCATGCGGCCCACCCGGTCGTGGCGCTGCACCAGGTGGTAACGCTCCACCACCTGCTGGGGGGTGACTTTTTTGGAATCCCCAAATTGGTCGCGGATCACCTTGAACACTAAATCCTGGCCTTCGAGGGTAAACACCATCATCACCAGGCCCGGTATCCCCGGCGCGGTGATAAAGCGGCCCTTGCGGGCCAAGGCATCTTCCAGCTCGGTAACCAGCAGGGTTTTACCGTGCTTGTAGTAGCCCAGGGCATTGTAAAGCTCCGAATGCGGCTTGTGAGGCATTAGGGTTTCTAAAAAGGCGATTTGCGCTGACGGCGCCGGGCTCAGGCTTAAAAAATCGGAGCGGGCAAAGCCGAACAGCACTGACAGGTGATCGCGTTGCAGGAGCAGGGCATCCACTTTGAGGGCGCCGTCTTTTTGCAAAAAGGCGATGGCAAAGGGTACCGCCATCTGGTCGGTGTTAAGGCAGCCCACCAGGTAGCATCCCTTGTTGCGGTAAAAAGGCTCGGTGAGCAGGTCCAGGTGCAAGGGGTAGTCGTGGGGATTAAGAGCCGGCTTTAGCGCCTGGGCAAGCTTGGTGGCTTGGTTGGCTAGATAGCGTATGGGTAGCGGCAGGCTGGCGCTTTCCAGCACCCTTTGCATCACATCGGTTAAATTCCCCTGCATCGGCAGGCGAAGGTAAGGCCGGGTGGCCACTTTGGCCAACTCGCGGCCGTTAAAGGGTCGAGGCATGCCCGGTTGCAATCTGGCGTAGACCGAGTTGAAAAAGGTCAGCGCCAACTCCCTGGCCGGGTGGTCTTTGAGCGACTCGACAAAATCTGTTTTCAGGGCTGGCCAGTCCAGCAGGCTGCCGTTTAGGCTCGCCACCAACTGGCCAACGATATCGTCATGGCGCTCGAAGCGGGCCCGGCTTAGCTGCTGCAATCCCTGCCAATCGGCCTCGGCAAAACAGAGGCTGGCTTTGCCGGTCAAGTGCAGAAAATCCTGCCAGTAAGCGCCAAAGGTGTGACTGATGGGGTTCATTGGCATCCTTTTCTTGCGCCAGGGGGACAGCTTGGGCAGCATGTGCGCCACAACGAGACAGGAGCCGAGCCATGAGTAAAGAATGGAGCGACATCATCGGTGGCGAGAAGCAAAAGCCTTACTTCCAGGCAGTGATGTCCAGAGTACAGGCAGCCAGGGACGCCGGCCAAGTGATCTATCCCCCAAAAGACGAGGTCTTCAACGCCTTTCGTTACACCGAATTTGACAAGGTGCGGGTGGTTATCCTCGGCCAGGACCCTTACCACGGCCCTGGCCAGGCCCACGGCCTGTGTTTTTCGGTCAAAGACGGCATTGCCCCGCCCCCTTCCCTTAAGAACATGTTCAAAGAGCTGGCAGGGGATATTCCCGGCTACCGCATTCCTGAGCATGGCAACCTCGAATGCTGGGCCCAGCAAGGGGTGCTGCTGCTCAATACGGTGCTCACGGTGCAGGATGGCAATGCCCACTCCCACGCCGGCTGGGGCTGGGAAACCTTTACCGACGCCGTGATAGCGGCCCTTAACGAGCAGCGCCAGGGGCTGGTATTTTTGCTGTGGGGCAGCCACGCCCAGAAAAAGGGCGCCATGATCGACCGCCAGCGCCACCACGTGCTGAGTGCGCCGCACCCGTCGCCGCTGTCGGCCCACCGCGGATTTCTTGGCTGCCGGCACTTCTCCCAGGCCAATGCCATCTTGATGCGCCAGGGCCTTGAACCCATCGACTGGCAAAGCTGAGCCGGCGCGTTTGGGCCCTGGCGGGTCTATCCTTAGGGGAGCCGTTAGGAGGTTGTGCCCATGTTGGATTTGCTTCGCCAGGACCATCATCGCATCCGCCGTTTGTTGGCGCTCTTGGACGCCAAAGCGGCGGCCATTCGTGCCGGCCAGGAGGTGCGTTATGACCTGCTCAAAGATGTGCTGGACTATCTTCACCACTATGTTGATGGCGTGCATCACAGTGAGGAAGACGAGTTGGTCGGCAAGATTGATAACGACAAGCTCAAGGCCGAGCTGACCGGCCAGCACCGCAAACTGGATGAGGCCACCCAATGCCTTGGCCAGCGGGTAGAGATGGTGCTGATGGACGCCGTTGTTCCCTGCGACGAAATGCTGCGCGCCTTGGAGGATTTTGTCTGCGAGCAGCGCGCCCACCTGGCCTTTGAGGAAGAAAAGCTGTTCCCGCTGTTGGCGGGCGAGTTGTCTGAAGCCGATTGGCGGCAACTGGCCACCACGCTTGAAGAAAAGGCCCAAAAGGATCCGCTGTTTGGCGCCGAGGTCAGGGCCGATCACCGGGCGCTTTGGGAGCGCCTGAAGCAGGAAGAAGAAGAGTAAATAAAAAGCCCGGCACTGGCCGGGCTTTTTGCTGTTTGGGTTTTACTTAAAGATCGATGCGGTCAAGGGAATAGTCGCTGTTCCAGTCGATTTCTTCGAGTTCGCGCTTTAAACGGTATTTCTCTTTGAGGTCTTCGATCTCGCGCCATCGCCGTTTCTTGTTGCTTGCGCCACGGCCTTTGGCATCACGCTTCCCACCGGTAAGAGCCAACTGCAGATCCTGAATATCTTCCATGGAAACTCCCGTTTTAAGGCGTTGTTGACGACCAATTAATTACCACGCACGGGCCAAAAGTAAAACACTTTTGTTGCAGTTGTGTTATCCCTCACGCCTTTTTGCGGCCAAGGCCCGGAAACGGGCAATGAGGGCATTGGTGGAGCTATCCAGATCCAGTAGCGCGCTGTCGTCTTCCAGGCGGCTAAGCACCTCATTACCCAGCACTTTACCCAGCTCAACCCCCCATTGGTCAAAGGAGTTCAGATCCCAAAAGATCCCTTGAACCAATACCTTATGCT